>NZ_JAALDX010000485.1:0-4388 GCF_014145095.1 Dietzia sp. SLG310A2-38A2
CCGGTGGTCCGGGACGCCGGGGCTCCGATTCGCTCCTGCGCACCGCCCTGGCGCCCGGTTCACTCGCCGATCCCGGCCGCTCAGCCCGGCCGCTGAGCCCGGCCGCTCAGCCCAGCCGCTGAGCCCAGCCGGTCCTTCAGGGCTCGTGCGACGGGATCGGGCAGGAGATGCGAGACGTCCCCGCCCAGGCGCGTGACCTCACGGCACAGCGACGAGGACACGAAGGCCAGGTCCGCCCGGGTCGGCAGGAACACCGTGTCCACCCCCGCGATCGACCTGTTCATGTGGGCCATCGGCAGTTCGTAGTCGTAGTCGGTCGAGTCGCGCAGACCCTTGATCACGGCCGTGGCGCCCTTCTCGCGGCAGTAGTCGACGAGCAGCCCGTAGAAGCTGTCCACCCGGACGCCGGGGAGGTCCGCGCAGACCTCCTCGATGAGCGCCTTCCGCTCGTCGATCGTGAACGTCCCCTGTTTGTTGGGATTGGCCACCACGCACACGATCACGTCGTCGAACAGTTCCGCCGACCTCCGGACGATGTCGAGGTGCCCGAGGGTCACCGGGTCGAACGAGCCTGGGCACACGACGGTGGTCATCGGGCGACCGTATCAACAGGGCGGGCGATCTCGACGGCGGTCTCCCCGTAGGTCCGTTCGAACTCCACCTCGAATCCGTCGGGCCACCGCACCGCCGGGTCCCGTCTGGACCTCTCCCACACCACGAGGGCGTCCCCGGCCAGCCAGCCGCCTGTCGACAACGCCTCCAGGACGGGGGCGTCGAGCTCCCCGGACCTCTCGTACGGCGGGTCGGCCAGGACGAGGTGGAACCCTCCGGCCACGGGGCACGGCCCGGCGACGGCGGCGGGCAGCGCCGCCCGCCTCACGATCGGTCGGACGGACGGGAACGACGACGACAGACCTGCCGTGTTCGCCCGGATGCTCGCGACGGCCCGGGCGTTGTCCTCCACGAACCACACCACGTCGGCACCCCGGGAGACCGCCTCCAACCCGAGTGCGCCGGATCCCGCGAACAGGTCCAGTACCGCGGCGCCGTCCAGGTCCATCCGACTGTCGATCGCGCTGAACAGGGCCTCGCGGACGCGATCGGTGGTGGGCCGGGTCCCCGAGGGCGGCACGGTGATCGACCGCCCGCGCAGGCGGCCCGAGATGATGCGGGTCATGGCTCCCCTGATGGTCGAGATGGTGGTGGTCAGTACTTGAACAAGTAGTCCGACTCGTCCGAGCCGGACAGCCGGCGGACCCGCTCGGCCAACGCCGGGTGGGTGTCGAGCCCGGGGTCGGAGTCGAGGATCTCCTCGGCGTGGCGGCGCGCGATCTCGATGACCTCGCCGTCGTCCACGACAGACAACAACCGGAGCGAGGCCAGCGCACCCGACTGGGCGTCTCCGAGGACGTCACCCTCGCGGCGTTGGACCAGGTCGAGCTGCGCCAACAGGAACCCGTCGGTGGTGGCGGCGACGGCGTTCAGACGTTCCATCGCCTTGCCCCCCTCGCGGGAGTTGGTCACCAGCAGGCAGAGCCCGGGCAGGCCGCCCCGACCCACTCGTCCCCGGAGTTGGTGGAGTTGGCTCACCCCGAACCGGTCGGCGTCCATCACCACCATCACGGTGGCCTCCGGTACATCCACCCCGACCTCGATCACGGTCGTCGACACCAGCACGTCGAGATCGCCGGAGGCGAACGCGGTCATGGTCGCGTCCTTGGCCTCGGGAGGCAGCCGGCCGTGCATGAGGCCGATGCGGAGTCCGGCGAGGGGTCCGGCGGACAGGTACTCGTGGAGCTCCACCGCGGCGACCAACGGAGGCCTGTCGCCGCCCTTGTCGTCGTCCCCTCCCTTCGTGGCACCGTCCGGGGCGTCGGTGGTGTCGGCGTCGATCCGTGCGCACACGACGTACGCGCGGTGACCCGCCCCGACCTCCTCCCGCACCCGCTCCCAGGTGCGCTCCACCCATCTCGGTCTGTCCCGGGCCGGCACGACGGAGGTCGAGATGGGTCTGCGACCTCCGGGCAGCTCGCCCAGCTCCGAGACCTCCAGGTCGCCGAACACCGTCATCGCGATGGTGCGCGGGATCGGCGTCGCCGTCATCACCAACAGGTGCGGGACCAGCCCGTCCCGGCCCTTGGCGCGGAGCCGATCGCGCTGACGGACCCCGAAGCGGTGTTGCTCGTCGACCACGACCAACCCCAGGTCGAAGAAGTCGACGGAGTCCTGGATGAGCGCGTGTGTGCCGACGACGATCCCGGCCTCCCCGGTGACGATGTCGAGCAGTGCCGCCCGCCGCTCCGCTGTGGACATCGACCCCGTCAGCAGCACCACCCGTGTGGCCTGGTCCGCGGCGCCGAGTCTGCCCCGCTCACCCAGGTCACCCAGCATGGCCGTCAGCGAACGGTGGTGTTGGGTGGCCAGGACCTCCGTGGGGGCCAGCATCACGCACTGGCGGCCGGCATCGACCACCTGGAGCATCGCGAGCAGTCCGACGACTGTCTTCCCGGAGCCGACCTCGCCCTGGAGCAGGCGGTTCATCGGTTCGTCGAGCGTCAGGTCCGCCGAGATCTCCTCCAGGACGGCCTCCTGCCCGGCGGTGAGCACGAACGGCATCCGGGCCTCCATCGCGGCACGCAGACCGTCCGTGCGCACCGGGCTAGCCGGCGCCGGGTCACGGGCGACGAAGCGGCGCCGGGCCCCGAGAAGTAGCTGCAGTGCGATGGCCTCGTCGAATCGGAGCCGGTAGCCGGCCCTGTCCGCGTCCTCGACGCATCCCGGCAGATGGGCCTTGCGCAGCGCCTCGTCGAGGCCCATCAACCCCGCGGCCGCCAGGACCGTGTCGTCGAGGGGGTCCACCACGGGGACCAGGGCGCGGATCGCGGTCACGACCGCGCCCAGCAGGTCCCATGAGGTCACACTCTCCTTGGCCGAGTAGATGGGCAGGAGCGGGCGGTCGAACAGACTCGGACCGCCCTCGGCGTCGATCTCCGCCGAGAGACGGGCGAGCGCGGCGAGGTCACCCGAACCCTTGAGCTCGCCGCCGGGACCCGAGACCGACCGGAGGACCAGGAACTCGGGGTGCTTGAGATCCAGGGACTGACGGAACCGCGACACGGTCCCGTCGAACATCGCCACCGTGCCCACCGGGAGCATGAACTTGATCCTGCGGCCGGCGAAGTAGACCACCTTGAACGTGGTGTCCTCGTCCTTCACCGTGAGCGTGAGCATCTCCCGCGCCTGGCCCTGCTTGGTGGTGTAGGTGCGGGTCGCGGCGGTGGCGACCGTCCCTATGATCGTCACCCGCTCGCCGTCGACGAGCTCCCGCCTGTCATAGCGCTGCCCGTGCTGTCGGTAGCGGCGGGGCAGGGTGTGGAGCAGGGCGCCGACGGTCCGGTGGCCGAAGGCCGTGGCGATCCTCTCGGCCAGACCTGCGTCGAGGACGTCCTCCAGAGGCGTGTCCGTGGTGGCGAACGCGCTCATTCGACCCCGACGTGCGCGAGTACCCGGCCCGGTCCGGCCGCGTATCCGGCGACCTCCACGTCCGGGTGATCGTCGCGGATCCTGGTCAGCGCCTCCTCGGCCGCGGCGTCGTCGTAGTCAGCGCCGAGCAGCAGGGTCACGAGCTCGCCCCCCGAGGAGAGCAACCGGTCCGCGAGCGCGCACACCGCGTCCACCGGGTCCGTCTCGATGAGCGCGACGTCGTGGCCGACCATGCCGAGGAGATCCCCGGCTGCGCAACGACCCACCAGGGTGAGCGCGTCGTGTTCGGCCCGCACCAGGTGCGCGTGTCGGGTGGCCGCGGCCGCGTCCGCCATCCCGAAACCGTCCAGGGACAACGTGGTCGAGGGGTCGTGGACGGCCAGCGCGGACAACCCCTGGACTACCGACCCCGTCGGGAGGATGAGGGCGTTCCCGTCGACGTCGCGCAGCGCGGCGTCGAGTGCTCCGATCTGGGCCCTGGACAGCTCACCGTTGGGCAGGACCAGCAACTCGTCCGCGGACAGGGCCAGCACCGCGTCGATCACCCCGCCCTCGTCCGGATCGACCGTCCGCGCCCCCGCACCCGAGAACAGGTCGGCCAGTGGCCCGTCGGGGACGATCGCCACCACCGTGCGCTCGGGCTCGCGCCCGGTCCGGTCCTCACCCTCCCCGGCCCCACCCCGTCGACCGTGCCCGGCCGGCCCGCTCCCGCCCACCGGGTCCAGCATGTCCGTCACGCGGATCTCGGTGACCCGGCCGAGGGAGAGCGCGACCTCGACCGCCGTTCCGATGTCGTCGGTGTGGACGTGTACCGCCCAACGGGCGTTGTCCCCCGTTCCGCCGTCGCCCACGACCACCACGCTGTCCCCCAGGGTCCGGAGAGCGGACCTGAGCTCGTCGGCGCA
>NZ_JAALDX010000485.1:4518-7812 GCF_014145095.1 Dietzia sp. SLG310A2-38A2
CACACTGCGCGGACGGCTCGGTGAACGGGTCCTCGGGGACGAAGTAGTCCGGTCGCTCCGGCGCCTGTCCCCCGAGTACCTCGACCATCGTGTCCAGCAACACCAGCAGGCCTCTGCCGCCCGCGTCCACGACCCCTGCCCGGGCCAGCGCGGGCAACTGCGACGTGGTGCGGTCGAGGGCCTCTGCCCCCGCATCCGCAGCCGCCCGTGCCACCTCGACGAGCGAGGAGGCCGACGACCTACCGGCGCCCCCGGCGGCCTCCCGCAGCACGGTCACGATGGTGCCCTCCACCGGATCGCTGAGCGCATGATCGACGAGGGTGACAGCCGTCCGGAGTGCTCGCCGGTAGGTGGAGGCGTCGACGACGGTGAAGGTCGCCGCCTCGCCGACCGCCCGGAGAACCTGGGACAGAATGACGCCGGAGTTACCCCGCGCACCGTGGACGGCCCCGTGACCGAGCGCCACGGCGATCTCGCGGGCGCCGGCACTTCCCCCACCCTCGGCGATCCACGCCTCCTCGCCCTCGGCCCTGTCGACCGCGGCTCTCATCGTGTAGAGCAGGTTGGTCCCGGTGTCGGAGTCCGGCACCGGGAAGACGTTGAGGGCGTTGATCTCCTCGCGGTGGGTCGCCAGATGTTCCACACACCGACGCGCCCACCCCAGCAGCCCGTGGGCGTCCAGTGATGACGGACGTTCCTCGACACTCGTCGACTCCTGTGCCATCACCCCTCCTCGGCGTCCGTTCACCCCAACGGTCCGACTCCGTCGGTCGGCGCGGCCAAGCCTAGTACCCTCACCTTGCGACAGCCGTCGAACAGGCCGAGACGGCCCGTACCACTCCCTGGAGCCCAGATGACCTCTGCCCTGAACGCCACTCCCCTCGTCACCCTCGAGGACGGTGTGCTCACCATCCCCATCTCCCTCGAGAGCAGGGGGAACTCACTGGACTCCGACGCCGTCACCCAGGCCGGCACCGCACTGACCGCTCTCCTCGCCGGCGAGATCGATGCCGGCGCGATCCTCCTGGTGGGCCTGGGCAGGAACTTCTGCGCGGGAGGGAACGTGCCCGGTTTCGCCGCGGCCGAGGACCGCTCGGAGCACGTTCGCGAACTGGCCGACCGGTTGCACGGTGTGGTCAGGCAACTGGAAGAGGCACCTGTGCCGGTGGTGGCCGCGGTGGCCGGCTGGGCCGCGGGGGCCGGACTCTCCCTCGCGTTGGCCGCCGACTTCTCCGTCGGGGGCCCGGACACCCGCCTGCTCGCGGCCTACCCGGGAATCGGCCTGTCGCCGGACGGTGGGATGTCCTGGAGGTTGCCCCGCGCGATCGGGCCCGCGGCGGCCCGGGCCTTCATCCTCGGCAACGAGCCGCTGGACGGGTCGCGGGCCTACGGGATCGGACTGCTCACCACCTTCACCGAGGAGGACGTCTCCACCACGGCTCGTGAGCTGGCGGTCCGCCTCGCGGCGGGCCCGCGTGCCTCCTACGCCGCCACCAAGGAGCTGTTGCGACGGTCTGGTGAAAGGACTCTCGCGCAGCAGCTCGACGCCGAGCGGGACTCCATCGCGGCGCTGGCGGTGTCGCCCGACGGGATCGAGGGAGTGGACGCGTTCGTCGCCAAGCGCGCACCGCGCTTCGGTGAGGCCTGAGCGCGCACCGCGCTTCGGTGGGGCCTGAGCCCGGCTCTACGTCTGCTCCGGCAGGTCCGGCAGTCGCCAGTCGACGCGGTCCACGCCGAGCCCGTGCAGCTCGTCGTTCGCGCGGCTGAACGGTCGGGAACCGAAGAACCCGCGCGAGGCCGACAGGGGCGAGGGGTGGGCGGAGGCGATGACCGGGGTGTCCCCGAGCATCGGCGCCAGGGACTGTGCCTGGCGCCCCCAGAGAATTGCCACCAGCGGACGGCCGCGCTCCACCAGCGCCTCGATCGCGCGCCCGGTGACCTCCTCCCATCCCTTCCCTCGGTGGGAGGCCGGCTGCCCCGGCGTCACCGTGAGGACCCGGTTGAGCAGGAGGATCCCGCTCCCGGCCCAGGAGCTCAGGTCGCCGTGCCGGGGGGCCGACAGTCCTAGATCGTCGGAGTACTCACGGTAGATGTTGACCAGGCTCCGCGGCAGGGGGCGGACGTGACCGTCCACGGCGAAGCTCAGGCCGACGGCGTGCCCGGGCGTCGGATACGGATCCTGACCCACGATCAGGACGCGGACGTCGTCGAACGGCTGGGTGAAGGCCCGCAGGATCCGGTCCCCCTCCGGGAGGTATCCGCGGCCCGCGGAGTCCTCCTCGCGGAGGAAGTCGCCCATGTGGTGGATGCGGTCCTCCACCGGCGCCAACGCGCTCGCCCACCCCGGGTCGACGACCTCCCCCAGTGCAGGCCGACCCGACTCGTTCCCCGCCACCCGGTCAGTCGATCCGTCGGAGCTCGGACCGGTACCGCATCGCGTTGTCGTGGTACTTCTGCGTGTTCCCCTCGAGCATCGCCGGGTCCACCTCGTACCCCTCGCGGATCCTCGCGGGGGCTCCCATCGCCATGCGCGCGGCGGGGAGTTCGAACCGGGGCGGGACCAGACACCCGGCGGCGACGACCGCCCCGGCGCCGATCACCGCGCCGTTGAGCACGATCGACCCGGAGGAGATCAGGGCACCGTCCCCGATGGTCGCTCCCTCGATGTGCGCGTTGTGCCCCACGATGCAGTGCTCCCCGAACAACGTCGGTTCCGACTCCGTGCAGTGGACGATCGTGCCGTCCTGGATATTGGTCATGGCGCCGACCTCGATGCGCCCGTAGTCGCCGCGGAGGACGGCGGTCGGCCACACGGACACGCCCGGTCCCAGGCGGACGCGGCCGATCACCACGGCGTCGGGGTGCACCCAGGCGTCGGGGGCGATGTCGGGTTCGAGGTCTCCGAGTGCGTAGACAGCCATACGGCCAGACTAGTTCGCACCCCGTGCGGAGTCCCAGCCCCCGGGGGCCCGCGGGTGCCCGTCGAGGGAGACCGCTCCGGGGTCTCCCTCGTGGATCGTCCCGATGACGGTGAAACCCGGGGGGACGGTCGTCCCGGGCGGGAAGGTGCCAAGCAGACCGTGGTCCTCGCCGCCGTCGAGGATCCAGTCCGCGATCTGCGCCTCCGGATCGGGACGACCCAGGACGGCGGCGGCCTCGCCCAGGCGGGGGTCGACGGGAAGCGCGTCGACGACGAGGTCCGCAGCGACGCCGGAGGCCCGCGCCATCCCCGACAGGTCGCGCATCAGGCCGTCGCTGACGTCGGTGAGTGCGCTGGCGCCGGCGAGTCTGGCC
>NZ_JAALDX010000486.1 GCF_014145095.1 Dietzia sp. SLG310A2-38A2
CAGCCAGGGCAGGCCGACCGGACCGGTCGCCACGACCCCGCTCGATCCGCTGAGCGGCCCCCAGGCCGGCGCCATCTCGATGACATGACGGCCGTGCCGGGTGAACACCTCCAGCGCGGCGTGGAACAGCGGCCGCCCGGGGCGGTGTTCGCGACGCGCGTGGTACGACTCCCACCAGCGGCTCGTGTGAATCGCCACGTGCCCGCCGGCGCCGACCGGCAGCCACCACAACTGCACCCCCGTGTTGCTCACGCGGCCTCCCGCACAGCCCGCGCGGCACTCAGGGACACCGGGAGATGGCCCACGGCGAGTACGACCGCAGCCGCCGCGATCCACGGACTACTCAATAAGCCCGCGCCGGCGAGGAACACCACCACCGGCAGGATCGCCATCGGCGCGGGAAGCCGTCGCCACCAGTACAGGGACTCGGCGCGGCGACCCGTCGCCAGATACCGCGCCCACAGGGCGTAGTAGGCGACCAGCGCGGAGATCGCGGGGACGCCCCACCACCAGACGACCGTGCCCGAGGCCCCCACCGCCGGAACCACCAGGCACAGAGCCTGGCCGGCGCGCTCGACCCAGCGCACCGGACCGGGCACCGACGATCGCGGAAGAGGATCCCGCGGTGGGAAACGCGCCAACAGGAGAGACGGGGCGAGCACCGCGAGGCTGAGGATCAGGCCCTCCGGGTGAAACTCCACGATGAGATGCTAGTCGCGGGCACCGACGCACATCGCTGATCGTGTCGTGGTCCGAGCCGTCGACCTGCCGGTCAGGTCAGGTGGTCGTACTCGCCGTCAACCCACCTGGCGTAGCGCTCGGCCGAGCGCTGCACGGCTGCGCCGGCGTCACGGGGGACGCAGCCACCGAAGTTGGTGTAGATCCGGTCGAATTCGTAGCGGGAGACGTGCTCGGCGATGCGCCGGACCACCGCCCCGGATAGCGGCATCCAGTTGGGGAACGAGCGCATGAACGAGACCCAGCGTGGATCGGCGACCGTGCCGATGGTGTCGCCCGTGAACAACACCCCCCGGCCGTCGCGCGCGGTCCAGTGGACCACCGCGCTGCCGGGGAAGTGTCCGCCGGGTTGTGACGCTCGGACCCCGGGCACGATCTCGATCTCCTCGCCCCGGTGGCCGCCGCCCCACACCACGGTGTTGCGGGGCCGCAGTCCGAGCCACTGCTCGTCCGGGGCGGAGACGTAGACCGGGGCGCCGTCGAACGCGGCGGACCACAGCGACTGGACGCCGTACATGTGGGGGTGGGAGGCGATGATGGCCGAGATGCCGCCCCATCCCCGCACTGCCGCGACGGCCTCCTCGCTGATGTGGTTCGGCGCCTCGATCATCACGTTCCCGTGATCGGTGCGGATGAGCGCGGGCTTCTGCCCGATCCCGGGACAGTCCCGGTGGACCAGGTTGAGCACGTCTGTCTCGCGTTCAATGAACTCGATGCTCGCGCCCCGGGCGTCTGACTCCTCGGGGCTGGTCCATCGCTGGCCGTCAGCGGGGACGTACTGGCGTTCGTCCGCGCAGATCGCGCACACCTGCGGCAACGGCTCGGCGCGCTCGACCCCACAGGTGGCGCACTGGGTGACCGATCCCGAGCCGGCGGAGGTCACGAGATGTCACCCTCAGTGGCCACCTCGTGCCATTCGTCCCCGACCAACACCTGGAGGTCGCCGTTGACCGGACGGGCGTCGGGCTGCAGCGTCACGGCGTGCTCGAGCGCCTCCTGGGCGTTGTCGAACGTGCCCAGATCGATGGTGCGGTCCGGGGTGCGGAGGCGGAATGTCGACATGCCCCCATTGTCCCCGTGCGGTCCCGCGGGTGCACCCGTCGTGACCCCCACCACGCCACCGCGCTCTGTCGCCGCGCCCCGACCCAGCGCCCCGACCCAGC
>NZ_JAALDX010000487.1 GCF_014145095.1 Dietzia sp. SLG310A2-38A2
CCACCGTCGGGGTCCGCCACGGCATGTTCGGGGTGCGCGGCTCCGGGGACACCTCCGGGTTCGGCGGGCTCGTGCGCCCCGTCGAGATGCCGGGCGGTACCCGGCCGTCCGACGGAGGGGACGACGACGAGGTGGTCGCCGCGCTCACCGCCGCACTGGCATCGCGGGGCGGACCGACCTTCGACGAGGCGGTGGAGAGCGTCGTGGTGCACGGAGGGCAGCTGACCCTGCACCTCCGGCGCCGCCACCTGCCGACGGTCGCACTGACGCTCCGGGACGATCCCACACTCCGCTTCGAGATGTCGCTCGGGGCGAGCGGGGTGCACTACCCCGACGCCGCGGGCCACGAGCTCCACGTGGTGTACCCGCTCCAGTCGATCACCCACAACCGCCGGCTGCTGCTGGAGGTGTCGGCCCCAGATTCCGATCCGCACATCCCGTCCCTGACCAGGATCTACCCGACCACCGACTGGCACGAGCGGGAGACCTACGACTTCTTCGGTGTCCAGTTCGACGGACACCCCTCGCTCACCCGCATCCAGATGCCGGACGACTGGGAGGGCCACCCGCAGCGCAAGGACTACCCGCTCGGCGGGATCCCCGTGCAGTACAAGGGCGCCACCATCCCGCCCCCCGACCAGCGGAGGGCCTACAGCTGATGGCCGACCACACCTCGTCGGCCCGCGGCCGCTCAGACCGAACCGGCTCTGCTCGAACCGGCTCCGCCCGGACCGACTCCGACACCGTCCTCACCGCGACCGGGCAGGACTGGGAGGCGATCAGCGACGCGGCGCGAAATGCCGACGACGACCGCATCGTCGTCAACATGGGCCCCCAGCACCCGTCCACACACGGGGTGCTGCGGCTGATCCTCGAGATCGAGGGCGAGACCGTCACCCGGGCGAGCTGCGGGATCGGCTACCTGCACACCGGCATCGAGAAGAACCTCGAGTACCGCTACTGGACCCAGGGCGTCACCTTTGTCACCCGGATGGACTACCTCTCGCCGTTCTTCAACGAGGTCGCCTACTGCCTCGGGGTGGAGCGGTTGCTCGGGATCACCGACCAGATCCCGGAGCGGGCCTCGGTCATCCGGGTGATGCTCATGGAGCTCAACCGGATCTCCTCCCACATGGTCGCGCTCGCCACCGGCGCCCTGGAGCTCGGCGCCAGTACCCCCATGCTGTTCGGGTTCCGCGAGCGGGAACTGGTCCTGGACGTCTTCGAGGTCATCACCGGTTTGCGGATGAACCACGCCTACGTCCGGCCCGGCGGGGTGGTCCAGGACCTGCCCAACGAGGCGGTGCCCAAGGTCCGCGAGCTCCTGGACGTGATGCCCGGGCGCATCCGCGAGATGGAACTCCTCCTGCGCCAGAACCCGATCTGGAAGATGCGGCTCGAGGGCGTGGGATACCTCGACCTCACCGGCTGCATCGCTCTCGGCGTGACCGGACCGGTGCTCCGGGCCAGCGGGCTGCCCCACGACGTGCGCCGGACCGATCCGTACTGCGGGTACGAGACCTACGAGTTCGACGTGGTGACCGGGTCGGGCAGCGACTGCTACGACCGGTTCGTCATCCGTGTGGACGAGATGAAGGAGTCGCTGAAGATCGTCGAACAGTGCCTGGACCGGCTCGAACCCGGCCCGGTGATGGTGGACGACCCCAAGATCGCGTGGCCCGCCCAGCTCAAGGTGGGGCCCGACGGCCTGGGCAACTCCGCCGAGCACGTCCGCCACATCATGGACAGCTCGATGGAGGCGCTCATCCATCACTTCAAGCTGGTCACCGAGGGGTTCGCGGTACCCCCGGGACAGGTGTACGTGCCGGTCGAGTCGCCCCGCGGCGAGCTGGGAGTGCACATGGTCTCGGACGGCGGCACCCGCCCGTACCGCGTCCACTACCGCGACCCGTCGTTCACCAACCTGCAGGCGGTGGCCGCGATGTGCGAGGGCGGGATGCTCGCCGACGTGATCGCCGCCGTCGCCAGCATCGACCCGGTGATGGGGGGTGTGGACCGATGAGCGGTGAGCCGGTCTTCCTCCAGTTCGGTCAGAAGCCAGACGAACCGGGCGCGATCGTCCATCCGGGCGCGCGGCGGGCATACCCGGACGAGGTCCGGGAGCGGTTGTCCGCCGATGCCGCCGTGATCGTGGCCCGCTACCCGCAGGACAGGTCGGCGCTGCTCCCGCTGCTGCACCTCGTGCAGGCGGAGGACGGGCACATCACCCCGGCCGGCATCGAGTTCTGCGCCCGGGTGCTCGACCTGACAGCCGCCGAGGTGATGGCGGTGGCGACGTTCTACTCCATGTACCGCCGCACGCCGACGGGCGACTACCTGGTGGGGGTGTGCACCAACACGCTCTGCGCGGTGATGGGCGGCGACGAGATCCTGGCCTCTCTCGCCGAACACCTGGACCTCGACGGCCCCGGCACCACGGACGACGGCCGGGTGACCCTGGAGCACATCGAGTGCAACGCCGCCTGCGACTACGCCCCGGTGGTGATGGTCAACTGGGAGTTCTTCGACGATCAGACCCCCGTCTCGGCCCGGCGGGTGGTCGATGACCTGCGGGCCGGGCGGCCGGTGACCCCCACCCGCGGTGCCCCGCTGTGCACCTTCCGCGAGACCGCCCGCATCCTCGCGGGCTTCCCGGACGAGCGCCCCGGCGCCAAC
>NZ_JAALDX010000488.1:0-2182 GCF_014145095.1 Dietzia sp. SLG310A2-38A2
GGCGCCGCATTGGTCCTGCTCGACGCCGAGCGCGCCGAGGCCGTCGCGTTGGGGGCGGCGCTGGGATCGTTCCGGCACGCCAAGGTCACGGCTAAGAATGGCGACGACGACGCGGCGGACTCCCTCCGGATCCTCGTCACCGAGGGGGCCACTGACGCCGTCACCCGCGCCTCGGCGATCGCCGAGTGCGTCGGCCTGGCCCGCGACCTGGTCAACACTCCACCCAACCTGCTCTTCCCCGGTTCCTTCGCGGACCGCGCCGCCGAGCTCGCCGCCGCCGCGGGCCTGGAGGTGGAGGTCATGGACGAGACCGCTCTGGCCGAGGGTGGCTACGGCGGCATCCTGGCCGTGGGCGGCGGTTCGTCCCGGCCACCGCGCCTGGTCCGTCTCACCCACCGCGGGAACGAGAGCCGGCCGACCGTCGCTCTGGTGGGCAAGGGCGTCACCTTCGACACCGGCGGTATCTCCATCAAGCCGGCCGCGGGCATGGAGCAGATGACGATGGACATGGGCGGTGCGGCCGCCGTGGTCGCGACCGTCATCCTGGCCGCCCGGCTCGGTCTGGACCTGACCGTGGTGGCGACCGTCCCGATGGCCGAGAACATGCCGTCCTCCACCGCGTACCGGCCAGGCGACGTGCTCACCATGTACGGCGGGACGACGGTCGAGGTGCAGAACACCGACGCCGAGGGGCGGCTGATCCTCGCCGACGCCATCGTCAGGGCCTGCGAGGACTCGCCCTCCCACCTCATCGACACGGCCACGCTCACCGGCGCGCAGATGGTCGCGCTGGGCAAGAAGTCTCCCGGGGTCATGGGAACCGAGGAGTTCCGTGACCGGGTGGCCGAGCTCAGCCGGGGGGTCGGCGAGGGCGGCTGGCCGATGCCGCTGCCGGAGGAGCTCCGTGACGGGCTCGACTCCGAGGTCGCGGATCTGACCAACGTCACCCCGCACCGCTGGGGCGGCATGCTCTCCGCGGGCCTGTTCCTCAAGGAGTTCGTCGCCGAGGGCGTCGAGTGGGCCCACATCGACGTGGCGGGCCCGGCCTACAACGACGGCGGCGCCGAGGGGTACCTGCCCAAGGGCGGCACCGGCGTGCCCGTGCGGACGATGCTCGCCGTACTCGAGGACATCGCCTCGGCCGGCTGACCTGACCGCGGTGGGTCAGCCCTCGTCGGCTCCGCGCATCTGTTCGCGGAGCCGGCGGGCCCTCTCCTTGCGCTCGCGGGAGATGCGGACTTCCTCGAAGAGCCGCATCCGGTCCGGGTACCCGGTCTCCATCGCGTCGTAGAGGGGGATCTTGAGCTGGTCGGCGAGCTTGCGCGCGGTGGCCACGTCCCCCACCGGGCGTCGCGTCCACTCGCCGTCGAACGCGATAAGGAGGAGCCCGGGCACCGACACGAGAGTCTCGGGCTCCAGGTAGGCCTCGATCCCCACCCTGGTCTCGCACCAGGACCGGAAGTGGGCGAGGTCGGCGGGATCCGCGGGGATCCGCGTCTGCCTCCGTCGGAAAAGATCGCGGATCGCCACTGTCGGTCTCCTCCCGTCGGCCCCCCGTCCGGGGTGGGGCCGTCTACGCCGAATCGATCGTACCGAGCCCGAGCACCGGTGATGGCGCGGCCGCCGTACGGATCGGGCGCCCGCAGACGCCGGGATCGGAGCGTCCGCCGACACCGGCAGGTGGCACAGGGCACAATGGTGTTCGATCATCCGGTCGGGCCGCCACAGTGGTTCCGTCCCGGGTCGTCTCGAAGAATCGATAGCCCACACACCATGTCGCCGCTCATGCGGGCGCGGATCGCGCCGGCGGGCAGCGCCCAGAACTCTTGAGGAGTCACGACACCATGGCCTTCTCCGTACAGATGCCGGCTCTCGGTGAATCCGTCAGCGAGGGCACCGTCACCCGCTGGCTCAAGAAGGAGGGGGACACGGTCGAGGTCGACGAGCCGTTGCTCGAGGTCTCCACCGACAAGGTCGACACCGAGATCCCGTCGCCCGCCGCCGGCACGCTGTCCAAGATCGTCGCCGACGAGGACGAGACCGTCGAGATCGGCGGAGAGCTCGCGGTGATCGACGACGGTTCCGGTGGATCGGACGACGCCGACGAGCCGGCGGAGGACTCCTCTGACGACGACACTGCCGACGAGGTCGACGACTCCGCTGACGACTCCGAGGACGAGGC
>NZ_JAALDX010000488.1:2192-10688 GCF_014145095.1 Dietzia sp. SLG310A2-38A2
CCGGCCGCGGAGGATTCCTCCGACGACGGCGACGACACTGCCGACGAGGCCGACAACTCCGCTGACGACTCCGAGGACGAGGCCGACGAGGCACCCGCCGAGAAGCCAGCGCCCGCGAAGTCCTCCGGCGACTCGGGCGGAAAGGGATCGGGCGGCAAGGGCACCGAGATCACCATGCCCGAACTCGGCGAATCCGTCACCGAGGGCACCATCACCAACTGGCTCAAGGCCGTCGGCGACACCGTCGAGATGGACGAACCCCTGCTCGAGGTCTCCACCGACAAGGTCGACACCGAGATCCCCTCCCCCGTCGCCGGCACCCTGCAGAAAATCGTCGCCGAGGAGGACGAGACCGTCGAGGTCGGCGCCGTCCTCGCCGTCATCGGCGACGGCGACACCTCCGACCAGGACGACGAACCCGAGGACGAGGGGACACCCGACGCCGCCGAATCCGCCCGTCCGGACGACGCCCCCGCGCAGGCGGAGGGCGACGCCACCGACGCGACCGGCGCCGCCGAGCAGGACGACGCGGCGGGTGAGACCCCGGAGACCGAGAAGAAGGCGGCGAAGAAGGCCGAGAAGAAGGCGGAGAAGTCCGCGGGCGCGGCCGACGACCGGGAGACCTCGGGCGCTCAGCGGGCCGAGCCGGCGGAGGCCGCCAAGTCCGGCTCCTCGCCGTCCCCCACCCCGTTGGTGCGCACGCTCGCCGAGGAGAAGGGTGTCGACCTCGAGACCGTCGAGGGCTCCGGAGCCAGTGGGCGCGTCCGTAAGCAGGACGTCCTCGCCGCGGCCGAGAACGAGGCGGGCGCCAGCAGCGCCACGTCCGGCACCTCTCCGTACGTCACACCGCTCGTGCGCAAGCTCGCCCAGGAACACGGCGTGGACCTGGATTCCGTCAAGGGCACCGGCATCGGCGGACGGATCCGCAAGCAGGACGTCCTCGCCGCGGCCGAGGGTGGCGCCGAGAGCGGCACCGAGGCCCCCGCGGAGAAGAAGGCCCCGGCAGGGGGCCCGTCCACGGCCGGGGTGCGACCCGAACTGGCGGAGCTTCGCGGGACCACCAAGAAGGCCAACCGGATCCGCAAGATCACGGCCAAGAAGACCCGTGAGTCGCTGCAGACCAGCGCGCAGCTCACCCAGGTCTTCGAGGTGGACATGAGCCGCGTCGCGCAGCTGCGGGCCCGGACCAAGAGCCGGTTCGCGGACGAGCACGGCGTCAAGCTCACCTACCTGCCGTTCTACGCCAAGGCGGTGGTCGAGGCCCTGGTCTCGCACCCGAACGTCAACGCGTCGTACGACGAGGACACCAACGAGATCACCTACCACGGTTCGGTGAACCTCGGCATCGCCGTGGACACCGAGGCAGGGCTGCTCTCACCGGTCATCCGAGATGCCCAGGACCTGGACATCCCGGGACTCGCCAAGGCGATCATCGACCTGGCGGAGCGGGCGCGGGCGTCCAAGCTCACCCCGGACGACCTCCAGGGGGGCACGTTCACCATCACCAACATCGGGAGCGAGGGTGCGCTGTTCGACACCCCGATCCTCGTCCCGCCGCAGGCGGCGATGCTGGGAACCGGTGCGATCGTGCGGCGCCCCGTCGTCGACGCCGACGACGACGGCGAGTCGATCGCCATCCGATCGATGGGCTACCTGCCCTTGACCTACGATCACCGTCTCATCGACGGTGCGGACGCCGGCCGCTTCCTCACCACGGTCAAGGACCGTCTGCAGCAGGCCGAGTTCGAGGGGGACCTCGGACTGTAGGTCCAGACGACAGCGCGACGGGCGTCCGGGAGGGCGCCCGTCGTCGTCCGCGGGGTTCGTCCGCTTAGAGTGGACGCCATGTCCCACACCGGTCAGTCCCTGCGCCGCGATCCTGTCGAGCCGGAGATCCGCCGACTCGGCACCGTCGAGTACACACCCACCTGGGAGCTGCAACGGGCGCTCGCCGAGGAGAGGGCCGACGGGGTCCGAGGGGACACCATCCTGCTCCTGGAACACCCGGCCACGTACACCGCCGGAAAGCGCACGGAGCCGGCGGATCGTCCGGTCGACGGGACCCCGGTCGTCGACGTGGACCGGGGTGGTCGGATCACCTGGCACGGGCCCGGGCAGCTGGTCGGGTACCCGATCATCGCCCTGTCGGACCCCATTGATGTGGTCGAGTACGTCCGCCGGGTGGAGCAGGCCCTCATCACCACGTGCGCCCGGATGGGGGTGGAGGTCGACCGTGTGGACGGCCGGTCCGGCGTGTGGTGTCCGGCCGGCGACGGCCGGCCGGAGCGCAAGATCGCCGCCATCGGGATCCGTGTCCAGCGCGGCGTGACTATGCACGGTTTCGCCCTCAACTGCGACTGTGATCTCGATGCCTACTCGCGGATCGTCCCCTGCGGGATAGTCGACGCCGGGGTCACGTCCCTCTCGGCCGAACTCGGACGGGACGTGCCCGTCTCGGAGGTCCTCGATCAGGTCACCTCCGACGTGGTGGAGGCGCTCGACGGCCGACTACCCGTGAGGTGATTCGAGCGTAGGCTGGCGCCCGTGACTGTGACTCCTGAAGGCCGCAAGCTGCTCCGCATCGAGGCCCGCAACGCCGAGACTCCGATCGAGCGTAAGCCCTCCTGGATCCGGACGCGGGCCACCATGGGCCCCGAGTACAAGGAACTCAAGAGCCTCGTCAAGACCGGTGGCCTGCACACGGTGTGCGAGGAGGCCGGCTGCCCCAACATCTACGAGTGTTGGGAGGACCGCGAGGCCACGTTCCTCATCGGCGGCGAACAGTGCACGCGACGCTGCGACTTCTGTCAGATCGCCACGGGCAAGCCCAGCGCCCTCGACCGGGACGAGCCGCGGCGCGTGGCGGAGTCCGTTCGCGAGATGGGTCTGCGGTACTCGACCATCACCGGCGTCGCCCGGGACGACCTCGACGACGGTGGCGCGTGGCTGTACGCGGAAACGGTCCGCAAGATCCACGAGCTCAACCCCAACACCGGCGTGGAGAACTTGATCCCCGATTTCAACGGGGACCCGGACCAGCTCGCGGAGGTCTTCGAGTCGAGACCCGAGGTGCTCGCGCACAACGTGGAGACGGTTCCCCGGATCTTCAAGCGCATCAGGCCGGCGTTCCGGTTCGACCGGTCCCTCGGCGTGATCCGCGCCGCCCGCGACTTCGGGTTGGTCACCAAGTCCAACCTCATCCTGGGGATGGGTGAGACCACCGAGGAGATCGTCGACGCGATGGTCGACCTGCATTCCGCGGGGTGCGACATCCTCACCATCACGCAGTACCTCCGGCCCAGCCCGCTGCACCATCCCATCGATCGCTGGGTCAAGCCGGAGGAGTTCGTGGAGCTGTCCGACCAGGCGCGCGAGATCGGTTTCGCCGGTGTCATGGCCGGCCCGTTGGTCCGGTCCTCGTACCGGGCCGGCCGCCTCTACGTCCAGGCTCTCGAGTACCGCGGCCAGGAGGTTCCGGAGAACCTCACGCACTTGACCTCCGGGGGTGCAGCCTCGCAGGAGGCCTCCTCCGTGCTGGCGCGCAGTCTGGCCTGACCGGCCAAGCGTCGACGCCCGACCGGGTCCACTCACCCGGCCCGCCCCCGCTCCTCACCCGGTCCACCCCTGCGGCGAACCGCGGTTCCCGAACGGTGGTGCTCGCCACGTATCCTGAACGGTATGGCGAAGAGCGAGGTCAGCAAGGCGGACAAAAAGGCGGCTCGGGCTGCACGGCGGCAGGCGAGCAAGGCGCAGCGCGGCCAGATGTGGGAGGCCCTGAAGATCCAGTCAAAGCAGGACAAGCTCCTGTGGCCCCTGATGATCGGCGCGTTGATCCTCTCCGCCGTCGCGTTCTTCCTCCTGGGTTCGCTGTGGGGCGGGGAGTGGTGGATGCTGCCCCTGGGTGTCCTCACCGGTCTGATGCTGGCGATGGTGATCTTCTCCCGCCGCGTCCAGAACACCGTGTTCGCCAAGGCCGAGGGACAGCCCGGTGCGGCGGCGTGGGCACTGGACCAGCTCCGATCGGGCTGGCGAGTCAACCAGGCCGTTGCCGCGACCACCAGCTTCGACGCCGTGCACCGCGTGGTCGGTCGCTGCGGCATCGTCCTCGTGGGCGAGGGGCAGCCCCACCGGCTCAAGCCACTCATGCTGCAGGAGAAGAAGAAGGTCGCCCGGGTCGTCGGCGACACCCCGATCTACGAGTTGATCGTCGGCGACGAGGAGGGCACAACCCCTGAGCAGGTCCCGCTGCGCAAACTCAACCGTCGCCTGACCCGCTACCCGATGAACATCAACCGCGCGAAGGTCGACGCCCTGGACACCCGGTTGCGCGCGCTGGGCACCAAGACCGGAATCCAGAACCAGATGCCCAAGGGCCCGCTCCCCCAGGGCGCGAAGGTCCGCAACATGCAGCGCAGCGCCCGCCGCCGAGGCTGACCCGGGCCGGAGTCCGTCACGCCCACCGGTCGCGCCGGTCGCACTCGCCGGTCGCACTCGCCGGTCGCGCCGGCGGGTTAGCGCGGACAGATCACCGGGTCCGTCTCCGGGCTCAGCGGGGCCAGCTCAGGGATCACCGGGTCCGGATGAGGGCCGTACCCGTTGCCCTGTCGTGCAGTCCACGACCGTCCTCGTCCTGAACGAGGGGCGGCAGCAGGAAGAACACGAAGGCGACCCGGACGATCGCGCGGAGGACACCGACCCGCTCGTCAGCGTCGATCCGTGCGGTGCCGATCCCGAACAGCGCCTGCCCGGGCGTCTGGGCGAAGAGCCAGACGCACACCACGCCGGACAGGCCCCAGAGCAGCGGAGTCGCCCAACTGGCCACGGCGGAGAACGTCTCGCCTCCGAGCAGGCCCGGTCCACCGAGAGTGACGACGAGTCCCACGAACCCGTAGGCCAGGAACCAGTCGACCAGTAGCGCTCCGAGACGCACCCCCAGCGGCGCGAGAGAACCCTCGCCGTACTGGGGCAGCCCGAGCCGCTCACCTTTGAAGGCCTGCTCCGGCTCGTTGCCGGACGAGGTCGGGCCGGACAGCCATGATCCTGCAAGTTCACGCATGGTTCCCAGGGTAGCCGGGGCCCGGAGGATCCCCGTGTCGATGTTCCCCCATAGTGGTTGACTAGGCTGACCCCATTGGGAGGGACGCCACCCGGCCCGCCTCTGTAACACTGCCGAAACATTCGGTTGACGGCCGGGCAACACCTCGCCCATATCGTGAGGTCACCGCACGACGGGCGGCACCGGTTGCCCGTCGCACAGAGAGACGAGGAGCGACATCGTGGCATTCTCCACTCCGGACGAGGTCATCAAGTTCATCAAGGACGAGGGCGTCGAGTACGTCGACATCAGGTTCACCGACCTGCCCGGTGCCGAGCAGCACTTCACGATCGCTGCCGCCGCCTTCGACGAGGACATGATGGAGGACGGCCTGGCGTTCGACGGCTCGTCCATCCGGGGGTTCCAGTCGATCCACGAGTCCGACATGATGCTCCTGCCGGACGTGTCGACCGCTCGCATCGACCAGTTCCGCAAGGCCAAGACGCTCAATATCAGCTGCTTCGTCCATGACCCCTTCACCCGTGAGGCCTACAGCCGCGACCCCCGCAACGTCGCGCGCAAGGCCGAGGAGTACTTGATCTCCACGGGCATCGCGGACACCTGCTTCTTCGGTGCCGAGGCCGAGTTCTTCGTGTTCGACTCCGTCCGTTACGGCTCGGGCACCAACCACGGCTTCTACGAGGTCGACTCCATCGCCGGCAACTGGAACACGGGCGCCGAGTCCGAGGCCGACGGTTCGCCGAACCTCGGGTACAAGGTTCGCCCCAAGGGCGGGTACTTCCCGGTGGCGCCCTACGACCACTTCGTCGACCTTCGCGACGAGATGTCGACCAACCTCACCAACGCCGGCTTCGAGCTCGAGCGCTTCCACCACGAGGTGGGCTCCGGTGGCCAGCAGGAGATCAACTACAAGTTCAACACCCTGCTCCACGCCGCGGACGACATCCAGCTGTTCAAGTACATCGTCAAGAACACCGCGTGGAAGAACGGCAAGTCCGCCACCTTCATGCCCAAGCCCCTCTTCGGGGACAACGGCTCGGGGATGCACGCCCACCAGTCGCTGTGGAAGGACGGCAAGCCGCTGTTCCACGACGAGGCCGGTTACGCGGGGCTGTCCGACGTCGCCCGTTACTACATCGGCGGCATCCTGCACCACGCGCCCAGCCTGCTCGCCTTCACCAACCCCACGATCAACTCGTACCACCGGCTCGTCCCGGGCTACGAGGCGCCGATCAACCTGGTGTACTCGCAGCGCAACCGCTCCGCCTGTGTCCGTATCCCGATCACGGGCAACAACCCCAAGGCCAAGCGCATCGAGTTCCGCTGCCCCGACTCCTCGGGCAACCCGTACTTCGCGTTCGCCGCGATGATGATGGCGGGCCTGGACGGCGTGAAGAACAAGATCGAGCCGCACGCCCCGGTGGACAAGGATCTCTACGAGCTCCCGCCGGAGGAGGCCGCCGACATCCCGCAGGCCCCCACGTCGCTGGGCGCGGTGCTCGACCGCCTCGAGGCCGATCACGAGTACCTCACCGCGGGTGGGGTGTTCACCGAGGACCTCATCGAGAACTGGATCGAGTACAAGCGGGAGAAGGAGATCGCCCCGGTCAACCTGCGTCCGCACCCGCACGAGTTCGACCTGTACTACGACTGCTGATCCGGCAGCTCCGCAATCGTTGAAACGCCCCGGCCCCTGTGGCCGGGGCGTTTACGGTTGACCCAGGACCGGAGAACGCCAGGAGGCGGGGAACGGAAGGGGTCGGGAGCTCGTGGACGCAGACGAAGTGGACTTCCGGAGCGCCTCCCCGAGGGCCAGACCACTCAAGGTGGTCGCGGCCGCCCTTGACCCGGACCACGAACCGGGGACCGGCCTTGACGGAGAGAGCTACCCCGTGTTGCTCAAGCTGTCGCGGGTGCTCGACCCCGAGGAGGCGAGGTTGATCCTCGAACGGAACCCCTTCCTCCATGCCAGCGCGGGCTCACGAAAGCTCATCGCGATGGACACCTCGGTCGAGACGCTGCGAGAACAGAAAGACCGTCTCCAACTCCTCCTGGCCGAGGTCGAGGCGGACGCGCTCGCGGAACAGGCCCGGCGCCGCTCCGAGGAGCACCGCGCGGCCGAACAGCGGGTGGCCGAGCTCCGTCGGCGGAACGACGTCCTCGGCGAGATCGAGTGGTAACCCCCCGAGGTCCTGCGTAAGCCGAGGTCCTGGTTACGCCTAGGTCCTGGTTACGCCGAGGTCGTGAGGAAGCCGGGCTCGTGGGAGAGTGCTGGAATGAAGACACCTGAGACCCCTCGCTCCGTTCAGGGCGCCGCCCGCTCGGCCGTCGACCATCCCGCCCTCGAGTGGCTGGCACGCGCGGGCTTCGTCATGAACGGGATCCTCCACCTGCTCATCGGGTGGATCGCCATCCGGATCGCGACAGGATCGGGCGGAGAGGAGGCGTCCAACTCGGGCGCCCTCGCCGAGATCGCCTCCGCCCCGGGCGGCCAGGCTCTCCTCTGGGCCGGCGCGATCGGCTTCCTCGCCCTGGGGCTGTGGCAGGTCATCGAGATGATCCTGGGGTCCGAGGAGGCCTCGGACAGGGTCAAGGCGGGCGCCAAGGCCGCCGTCTACCTCGCGCTCGGCGTCACCACGGCCAGGTTCGCCTCGGGGGCATCCGATTCGGACTCCGAGACGGCGTCCGGCACCACCGCCGGATTGCTCGGCTCCGCACCGGGCAAGGTCGCGCTCGTCGTGGTGGGCCTCGTGATCATCGGCGTGGGCGCCCATCACGTCTACACGGGCGCCACCAAGAAGTTCGTCGAGGACCTCGAACGCACCGGGGGCGGCAACGTCGGCCGTGCCATCGTCGTCTCCGGCCAACTCGGATACATCGCCAAGGGTGCCGCGCTGGTCATACTCGGCGGACTGGTCATCGCGGCGGTCGTGACAGCGGATCCCGAGAAGGCGGGCGGCCTCGATGCCGCGCTGCGGACGGTCGGCGAGCAGCCGTTCGGACAGATACTGCTGATCATGACCGGGGTCGGGATCGCGTTGTACGGCGTCTACTCCCTGGGCCGGGCCAAGTACGGCCGGATGTGAGACGCCTGGACTCAGCCGAGCTTGGGGAAGTTCTGGGGGCAGTAGGTACCCACGGCGGCGCCGAGGAAGAAGCCCTGCTGCTCGGGCCCGAGTCGCCCGTACTCGCCGAGCCACCCCGACACCTCGTCCATCTGCTGCCCCCCGTCGAAGCGGCCGCACGCCTCCGCCGCGGTGGCCACCGGATCCACGCCCTCAGGGAGTACGACGTCCTGCCTCTCCAGCAGCGCGGCGAAGTCACCGCCCCCGGGGGCGACGGGAGCGGGTTCAGCCGCCGGGGTCTCGTTCGCTCGCGGTTCCGGTGCGGGCTCCCCCGGCATCGGTTCCGGCTGCGGCTCGGGCGGCGGGGGCGGCGTC
>NZ_JAALDX010000048.1 GCF_014145095.1 Dietzia sp. SLG310A2-38A2
ATCGTCAAGAGCGTTCCGCACACATCGCACGAGTAGCAGGTGCGCGGAACGCTCTTGAGGATGACGCTGAAGGGTGGCGGGACGAGGAGGAGCGGGGAAGGGTGGGTCAGAGCCCGGGGGGCGTGTAGGCGGCGGTGTGCTCGGCGGCGCCGCTGGCGGCCATGAGGTCGGTGATCCGGCGGATGTCGGCCAGGCCGGGCATGCCCCATCCCTGCCGGTATCCGTATATCTCCGCGAGCGTCGTCGAGTCGCGGGTGCCGTTGGCCAGTTCCACGTCCTCGGGCCCGATCAGTGAGGGGTGGGGCACGCCCACGGCGCCGGAGATCTTGACGAGGTCGCGCCGCAGCGACCGGATGTAGGCCGCGCACCGCACGGCCTTGTTCGTGGGGTCCACTCCGCGGACCAGCCACGGGTTCTGCGTGGCCACGCCGGTGGGGCAGCGGTCGGTGTGGCACTTCTGGGCCTGGATGCAGCCGATGGAGAGCATGGCCTCGCGGCCGACGGCGATCATGTCCACGCCGAGCGCGAATGCGACCGCCGCGTTCTCGGGGATGCCCAGCTTGCCCGAGCCCACGAACACCACGTCGTCGGTGAGTCCGGCTTCGGCGAAGACCCGGTAGACGCGGGAGAAGCCCAGGCGGAACGGCAGCGATACCGCGTCGGTGAAGACGAGCGGAGCGGCGCCAGTACCGCCCTCGCCGCCGTCGATGGTGATGAAGTCGACGCCGCGCTCCCGCGACACCATGGCGGAGGCCAGCTGCTCCCAGAAGTCTAGCTCGCCGACGGCGGACTTGATGCCCACCGGCAGGCCGGTGCGCTCGGCGATCTCCTCCACCAGGTCGAGCATGGAATCGACGTCGTGGAAGGCGGTGTGCCGGGAGGGGCTCGCGCAGTCCCGGTCGGTGGGGATGCGGCGGATCCGCCCGATCTCCGCGGTGACCTTGGCCGCGGGCAGCAGACCGCCCAGTCCGGGTTTGGCGCCCTGGCTGAGCTTGATCTCGATCGCCCTGATCGGGTGCTTCTCGGTGAGGGCGACCAGCGCGTCGATGTCGAGTCGGCCTTCGGCGTCGCGGACCCCGAAGTAGGCGGTGCCGATCTGGAAGACCAAGTCGCCGCCCTTCTGGTGGTACGCGCTCAGTCCACCCTCGCCCGTGTTGTGCAGAGCGCCCGCGAGAGCGGCTCCGCGGTTGAGGGCCTCGACAGCCGGTGCCGACAGCGCGCCGTAGCTCATCCCGGAAATCGACACCAGGGACTCGGGGCGGAACGCACGGGCCCGGCCGCGGGCGGCGCCGAGAACCTTGGCCGGTGGGAGTTGGAGCTGCTCGGCGGAGTGCGCGTGGGCGGACACCGTCACCCCGGCGAACGTGCGCGGCTTGACGATCGGGTATCCCTCGAGGAACTCGATGTTGTTGTCCGTGCCGAACCCGAACGTGGTGGCCCGTCCCTCCGCCGACTCGTGGATCCAGGCACGTTGGTCCCGGGTGAACGGCCGCTCCTCGTTGTTGCCCGCCACGATGTACTGGCGCAGCTCGGGGCCGATGGAGCTCAGGGCCATCCGTGCGTGCCCGAGAACGGGGAAGGTCCGCAGGATCGGGTACCTGGTCTGTCGCAGGTCCGAGGCCGCGACGGCGGCCAGGGCGGCGACGGGGGCGCCGAGGAGCCACTTGCGCATGTCGACCTCCGGGGTCTGTCGGTGTCCCCATCATGGACCACCCGTCGCCTGGCGTGCCCGGGACCGCTGCGCGGCGGGAGTGCGTCTACAGTGGCCGCACTGTTGCGGGACACCGTAAGGCGACAACGCGCCCACCCGGACCGGACACGCGAGAGGACCACACCGATGAACGACCCAGTACAGGATGACGGACTGCGACCGCTTCCCCCTCCACCCTCGGCCGAGTCGGGCTACTCCACCTCCCGCACGGTGCGAACGGGCGAGGTCGATCCCCTGCGCCGGTTGCGGCTGGACAGCATCGCCCGGTACCTCCAGGACGTGGCGGGCGACGATCTCGAGGCCACCGGCCACGCCCGGACCGACCCGTACTGGATCGTGCGTCGGACCGTGATCGACGTGATCGAGCCGATCACCTGGCCGGCCACCGTCCACCTCCAACGCTGGTGCTCGGGTCTGTCCACGCGCTGGGCCGACATGCGGGTGAGGCTGACGGCGGAGCACCAGGCCGGCCCCGACGATTCCGGACCGCGACCCGACGGGCTGGTGGAGACCGAGGCGTTCTGGATCAACGTCAATGCCCACGGCGTGCCCGCGCGCATCAGCGACGAGGGCTTCGCCACCCTCTCGGCCACCACGGAGACCCATCGCCTGCGGTGGGCCGCCATGACCACGCCCCTGCCCACCGGGTCCTCCGGACCGGAACTACCGGAGGACCGGCCCCACGTCCTGCGCAGCACGGATTTCGACCTGCTCCAGCACGTCAACAACGCGGCCTACCTCGACGCCGTCGAGGACGAACTCATGGATCACCAGGACCTGCTGCGGCAGCGCCACCGTGTCGTGATCGAGTACTCGCACCCCGTGGTCCCGGGGTCGTCCATGACGATCCGGCGGAGGCGGTCCGGACACCGGCTGCAGATGTGGATGTCGGTGGACGACCGAGTCGCGGCCACCGTGACCGTGACGGGCGGGCCGGACGACCGGCGGGAGAGCTAGGCGAGCCGAAGCTCGGCGGAAGGGTGAGGCGAGCCGACGGACGTCGGGGACGCGCAGCGACGATCGTCAGGGCAGGATGCGCGAGACGACGTCGGCGGCCACGTCCTCCAACAGCGCCCCCGCGTTGGCCATCGACCTGGCGAGGTCCGGCTCCCGCTCGGTGAGGGCGGCCGCGGCCGCGAACCCCGCCTCCG
>NZ_JAALDX010000489.1 GCF_014145095.1 Dietzia sp. SLG310A2-38A2
GGCTCGCCGCCGCCGCCTTCCGCCACACCGGCGCCTACGACGTCGCGGTGGCCACCTGGATGACGGAGCAGACCGCGACCCCCGCCCAGGACGGCGCCGAGGGCTTCCCGGTGTGGCAGGGGCAGAGTCTCGACCTGGCCGCCACCCTGCGCTACGGCGAGAACCCGCACCAGGGCGCGGCCCTGTACACGGACTCCGCCGCCGCACCCGGACTGGCCCAGGCCGAGCAGCTGCACGGCAAGGAGATGAGCTACAACAACTACGTGGACGGCGACGCCGCCTGGCGGTCCGCCTTCGACCACGCCGAGCCGTGCGTGGCGATCATCAAGCACGCGAACCCCTGCGGCATCGCGATCGACGCCGACATCGCCGCGGCCCACCGCGCCGCCCACGAGTGCGATCCCGTCAGTGCGTTCGGCGGGGTGATCGCCGCCAACCGTGAGGTGACCCTGGAGATGGCCGAGCAGGTGGCCGAGATCTTCACCGAGGTGATCATCGCGCCCTCCTACGCCGACGGCGCCGTGGAGATCCTGCAGCGGAAGAAGAACATCCGGATCCTCGAGGCGAACCCGCCGGCGCAGGGGGAACTCGAGCGCAAGCAGATCTCGGGCGGCGTGCTGGTCCAGCAGCGCGACTCGCTGGACGCCGACGGGGACGTGACCGAGGGCTGGACCAAGGCGTGCGGCGACGACGCCGACGAGCAGACCCTGCGCGACCTGCTGTTCGCGTGGCGTGCCTGCCGGGCGGTCAAGTCCAACGCCATCCTGCTGGTTCAGTCCGGTGCCACCGTCGGCGTGGGCATGGGTCAGGTCAACCGGGTCGACTCGGCGCGGCTCGCGGTGCAGCGCGCGGGGGAGCGGGTGACCGGGGCCGTGGCGGCGTCGGACGCGTTCTTCCCGTTCGCCGACGGGCTCGAGGTGCTCGCCCAGGCCGGCGTGCGCGCGGTGGTCCAGCCGGGCGGGTCCGTCCGGGACGCCGAGGTGATCGAGGCAGCCGAGAAGGCCGGGATCACGATGTACTTCACCGGCGCCCGGCACTTCTTCCACTGAGTTCGACGGTACCGAGGTCGCAGATGGATCAGCAGGAGGCCGTGGCACTCACCCCACGAGCGCAGGCAAAGGCCCGACGCCGCGACGAGATCCTCGTCGCGGCGGCCCGGCTCATGGCACGGCGGGGCTTCCACGCGGTGCGCCTGGACGACATCGGTGCCGAGGTGGGCATCTCGGGGCCCGGCATGTACCGGTACTTCTCCTCCAAGGAGGACGTGCTCGCCGAGATGCTTCTCGACATCTCGCGTCGACTCCGCGACGGGGGACGCGCCGCGGTGGAGCGGGGCGGGGACCCGACCGAGGTGCTGGACGCGCTGTTGGGTGTCCACGTGGACTTCGTGGCGACCGAACCGGATCTCATCAGCGTCCAGTTCCGTGACCTCGGCGCCCTTCCGGCCGGTCCCCGGCACGAGGTGCGCAGTCTCCAGCGCGAGTACGCCGAGATGTGGGTCGACGCGCTCGTGCGACTGCGCCCGGAACTGCCCGCCGTGGACGCGCGGGCCCACGTCCACGCGGTGTTCGGACTGCTCAACTCCAGTCCGCGGTTGCCCTCGATGGCCGAGACCGAACTGCGGCGGGTCCTCACCGCGATGGCGTCGGCGGCTCTGCGCTCGTGAGCGCGCCGAGCAGCCGGGTGAGCTCCTCGCGGTAGCGCTCCACGTTCTCGAGCTTGACGTGCTCGTATCCGCGCACCATGTCGGGCAGGTCAGCCAGCGCGACGGCGGTGTCGTGCCAGGCGGCGTCCCTACCGACGGGGCCCGTGCGCTGCACGTCGGCGGTGAGTCGGTCGACCAGCTCGCGGTACTCGGAAAGGAGCTCGCGTTCCACCCTGCGGACGTGGGCGTATCCGAAGACGTCGAGCGGGGTGCCGCGCAGGCGCTTCATCCTCGCCAGCGCCTTCATCGCGGGCAGGGCCTTCGGCCCGATCGAGATCTTCCGCTTCATCCCCATCGCCCGCAGCGCCGGTGGATGCAGTCGGAGTCTGGGGACGGCGCCCTCGCCCCACTCCTCGGTG
This sequence comes from Dietzia sp. SLG310A2-38A2, assembly GCF_014145095.1. GTDB lineage: Bacteria > Actinomycetota > Actinomycetes > Mycobacteriales > Mycobacteriaceae > Dietzia. The sequence continues at coordinate 2,065 of NZ_JAALDX010000489.1, forward strand.
AGCTGCGCGGCGAACTCCGGGTCGACGGCCAGCCGGGCGACCTCGTACTCGTCCTTGTACGCCATGAGCTTGTGCAGGTTCCTGGCCACGGCGAGGGTGAGTCGCTCCCCGGGTGCGCCGGCCGGACCGTCCTGGCGGGCCTCGGCCGCGCGCAGGTCCTCGACCCGGCGGACGTAGTCGGCCGCGTAGGCCTCGTTCTGGAAGCCGATCAGCTCGTCGACGCGCAAGGCGACCACGGCGCGGAGCTCGTCGGAGGCGGCCGCACCCAGACCGGTGAGCAGGCGCTC
>NZ_JAALDX010000490.1:0-2182 GCF_014145095.1 Dietzia sp. SLG310A2-38A2
ACGCCGGCGGGTACGTGGTGGGTACGCCCGACCGAGCCGTCCTGCGGGCCGTCCAGACGCCGCAGGGTTTCGCGCCCGAGGTGCTGCTCGCCGCCTACGACGCGGCCGGGGACGTGGCCACCGACGACGCCGGGCTGGTCGAGCGGCTGGGTAGGCGGGTCGCGACCGTCGCCGGAGACGTACTGTCGTTCAAGATCACCACGGCATCGGATCACGTCCGTGCCCTGGAGGAAGTCCGTGCTCTGCAGGAAGTCGGTGCCCTGCAGGAAGTCGGGACATGCGAGAACCCTGAGGAGGATCCGTGACCGGACCCGTGATCCCGCGCGTCGGGATCGGCACCGACGCCCATCAGGTGCAGCCCGGCAAGCGATGCATGATGGCCTGTCTGCATTTCCCGGACGACCACGGGTGCGAGGGGCACTCCGACGGCGACGTGGTGGCCCACGCCCTGGTCGACGCGCTCCTGTCCGCAGCCGGTCTCGGTGACCTCGGCACCCTGGTCGGCACCGGCCGCCCCGAGTACGACGACGTCTCGGGGGAACGGCTCCTCCGCGAGGCGGTGGCGGAACTCACCGGGCACGGGTGGGCGATCGGGAACGCCGCCGTGCAGATGGTGGGCAATCGCCCCAAGATGGGCCCGCGGCGGGTCGAGGCGGAGGAGGCGCTGTCAGCGATCATCGGCGCCCCGGTCTCCGTGTCGGCCACCACGACCGACGGGATGGGCTTCACCGGTCGTGGCGAGGGGGTCTCCGCCGTGGCGACGGCTCTGGTGTTCCGGAGCTGACGAAGCGGGCGCGAGGGTGCGTCACCGGTAGACTCGCTCCCCGTGACGCTCCATCTGTACGACACCGCCACCCGCTCCCTCCGGGAGTTCACCCCAGTCCGGGAGGGGCACGCGTCCGTCTACCTCTGTGGAGCCACCCCGCAGTCCGTGCCGCACATCGGCCACGTCCGGTCCGGGGTCGCCTTCGACGTCCTGCGCCGCTGGCTGCTGGCGACGGGTTACGACGTGGCATTCGTCCGCAACGTCACCGACATCGACGACAAGATCCTCACCAAGGCCGCCGAGAACGGCCGACCGTGGTGGGAATGGGTCGCCACGCACGAGCGTGAGTTCACCAGGGCCTATGACGCCCTCGGGGTCCTGCCGCCGTCCACGGAGCCGCGGGCGACCGGGCACGTCACGCAGATGATCGACTACATGGAGCGGCTCATCGAGCGCGGGTTCGCCTACCCGGCCGAGGGCAGCGTCTACTTCGACGTGGCCGCCTGGTCGACCGCACCGGAGGGCGACTACGGCCACCTCTCGGGACACCGCCTCGACGAGGTCGACCAGGGTGAGGCGGCGGACCTGCGCGGTAAGCGCGACTCGCGTGATTTCGCGCTGTGGAAGGCGGCCAAGCCGGGCGAGCCCAGCTGGCCCACCCCGTGGGGCGAGGGCCGTCCGGGCTGGCACCTCGAGTGCTCGGCCATGGCGACCTGGTACCTCGGTGGGACCTTCGACATCCACGGCGGCGGTCTGGACCTGCAGTTCCCGCACCACGAGAACGAGGCCGCGCAGTCCCACGCGGCCGGCGACGGCTTCGCCCGGTACTGGCTGCACAACGGGTGGGTCACCATGGCGGGGGAGAAGATGAGCAAGTCGCTGGGGAACGTGCTCAGCGTGCCCAACATCCTCACCGCGGTGCGGCCCGTCGAGCTGCGCTACTACCTCGGCAGCGCCCACTACCGGTCGATGCTCGAGTACTCGCCGGAGGCGCTGCAGGAAGCGGCCGCCGGATACCGGAGGATCGAGGCGTTCGTGCGGCGCGTGGCCGAGGCCGGCGTCGAGGTGCCCGTGGGTGACTGGACCGACGGGTTCGCCGCGGCGATGAACGACGATCTCGGGGTCCCCGCCGCCCTGGCGGAGATCCACGGCCGGGTGCGCGAAGGGAACACCGCCCTGGCGTCCGGCGACCTCGACGCGGCGCTGACCGCCGCGTCGGCCGTCCGGGCCATGACGGCGGTGGTGGGGGTCGATCCCCTCGATCCCCACTGGGTGGCCGACGGTGGCGGGGACGACGTCGCAACCACAGCACTCGACTCGCTCGTGCGGGCAGAACTCGAGGCGCGCGACCACGCGCGCCAGACCAAGGACTTCGCCACCGCCGACGCCATCAGGGACCGCCTGGTGGCGGCCGGA
>NZ_JAALDX010000490.1:2254-4288 GCF_014145095.1 Dietzia sp. SLG310A2-38A2
ACGGCCAGAGATGGTCGCTCGCCAACCGGAAGGACTGACATGGCTGGCAATTCGGCCCGACGCGGGGCGATCCGCAAATCCGGCACCAAGAAGGGCCAGGTCGTCGGATCCGGCGGCCAACGGCGGCGGGGCCTCGAGGCCCGGGGCGCCACCCCCAAGGCCGAGGACCGCACGTATCACTCCGCGCACCGCAAGGCCAAGGCCGCATCGCGCAAGGCGGAGACCACGCAGCAGCGGCGCCGGTATGCGGAGAAGCAGGCCGATGGTCCGGAGTACGTGGTGGGCCGCAACCCGGTGGTGGAGTGCCTCCGGGCCGGCGTGCCCGCGACCGCGCTGTACGTGGCGGTCGGCTCGGACGCCGACGAGCGACTGACCGAGGCCGTCCACCTGGCCGCCAACAAGGGCATCTCGATCCTCGAGGTTCCGCGCACCGACCTCGACCGCATGGTGTCGAACGGGATGCACCAGGGGATCGGGCTACAGGTGCCGCCGTACCAGTACACCGATCCCAAGGACCTCCTCGACATCGCGATGGGGGCATCCGAACCCGCGCTGCTCGTGGCCCTGGACAACATCACCGACACCCGCAACCTCGGCGCGGTCATCCGTTCGGTCGCCGCGTTCGGTGGGCACGGCGTCCTCATCCCCGAGCGGCGCAGCGCGTCCATCACGGCCGTGGCGTGGCGCGCCTCGGCCGGTGCCGCCGCCCGGCTCCCCGTCGCGCGTGCGACCAACCTCAACCGCACACTCCTGGACTGGGCGAAGTCCGGGGTGCAGCTCGTGGGCCTGGACGCCGACGGTGACACCACCCTGGACACCTACGACGGGACCGGCCCCACGGTCGTGGTGGTGGGCTCCGAGGGCAAGGGTCTCTCGCGGCTGGTGCGCGAGAACTGCGACTCGATCCTCTCGATCCCGATCTCCGGAGGGGTGGAGAGCCTCAACGCCTCGGTCGCCGCCGGCGTGGTGCTCTCCGAGTTCGCCCGCCAGCGCCGCGTGAAGGGCTGACCGCCACCTCGGTTCCCGTCAGCCTCGGATCCCGTTCAGGCCAGCGGGCGGCGCGGCGATCGACAGCGATCGAACGTCGCCCGCGCGTACTCCCACGTCTCCTCGCCGTAGTACAGGTGGCCGACGACCATGTAGAGCCCGGCGAACCGTTGGTAGGTCCACGCCCGGTCGAGGAAGGTCGCGTCGATCCTGCCGATGTAGCGCGCGAGCACCTCGTCGACGAAGCGTGGGCCGTACTCGTACAGCTCGGCGAAGTCGACCGCCGGGTCGCCGAGACACATGTCGGTGAAGTCGATGAGACCCAGCCGGCCCGGAGACGTCCGCTGGTCCCAGTACAGGTGGCGTACGTAGACGTCGTTGTGCAGGAAGACCCTGGGTAGCAGGGTGGACTGGAGCGCGGCGACCTCGTCACAGATCTCCCGCGCGGTCCGCATCTCGTCCTCGGTGAACACCGCCGGGAGGTCGTTGGCCACGATCCCCCGGACGAAGTCCAGGTTCTCGGGTTGATAGGAGTCCGGGACCCGGTCCAGCGGCGGTGTGGAGGTGTCGGCCACGTGCAGCGCCGCCAGCAGTGCCCCGAGCTGCCCGGCGACCGACGTCCTGGCCGTCGTGGGCAGACCCCGGAGTAGCGCGGGGGTCAGCCTGTCCCCGCCCACCATCGGATATCCGGCGAACCCGCCGTCCGACGGAACGTGGGTGTACCGGGGTATCGCGGCGTCGAGGCCGGGGGAGAGGTGGTCGAGCACGGCGATCTCCTGCGGGAGCTGGGCGAGCGCCTGCTCGTCCGTCGGAAACCGGAACACCAGGTCCCGGTGTCCGAGGGAGTCTGCCCCGCGGCACCCGCGGCACAGCACCACCACGTGGTCCCAGCCCTCGTCGATCCACTGCACCGAATCCCAGGCGAGCGTCGGGAACGCGGCGTGGATCGCGTCGAGTTCAGCGCTGCGCTCGGCCGGGGGGACGGCCGGATGGTCGGCCGAGGGGACGGCCGCGCGGTCGGCGGGGGAGTCGCGGTCGGGGTCGCGG
>NZ_JAALDX010000491.1:0-6565 GCF_014145095.1 Dietzia sp. SLG310A2-38A2
ACCTCGAGCCCCTGCGGACGCGCGCCGGGATGCTCACGCCCGCGGCGGACAAGGCCGAGCGTCTGGACACCGACCTGGCCGCGGGGTTCGACCCCGGTCCGGTCCGGGTGGTCGACGTCACCGTCATGGTGCCCGCCGCGGTCGCCGCGGACCTGGCCCTCATGGGGCCCAGTGGTGTCCACCTGGACCGGACCGGCGTCGAGCGGGACCTAGGGGCCGGTGACGGCCCGATCCGCGTCCACGTGGAGGTGCGGGCCTTCCGCAGGTCTCTACAGGAGTGAGGCGTACATCGCGTGGGTCTGCTCGGCGATCGCTTCCCACGCGAACCGGGTCCGGGCGCGCTCCTGCCCCGCGCGGCCGTAGCCGGCGGCCTTTCCGGGATCAGCCACCAGGTCGTTGACCGCGGCCGCGAGACCCGCCTCGAAGGCGTCCGGGTCCGACTCGTCGTAGTGGACGAGGGTGCCGGTCTCGCCGTCGACGACGACCTCCGGGATCCCTCCGACATCGGAGGCCACGACGGCGGTGTCGCACGCCATGGCCTCGAGGTTGACGATTCCGAGGGGTTCGTACACCGACGGGCACGCGAACACCGTGGCGGCGGAGAGGATCTCGATGACCTCCTCGCGCGGCAGCATGTCGCGGAGCCAGAAGACGCCGTCGCGAGTGGACTGCAGTCCGGCGACCAGGGTTTCCATCTCGGCTGCGATCTCGGGGGTGTCCGGCGCGCCGGCGCACAGGACGAGCTGGGCGTCCGGGTGGAAGTCGCGGGCGGCGCGGACCAGGTGGGGCACACCCTTCTGCCGGGTGATGCGTCCGACGAACGCCACGATCGGACGGTCCGGGTCGACACCGTGCCGACGGAGGACAGAGTCCTCCCCGGCGAACGTCTCGACCGGCGACCACACCGAGGTGTCGATGCCGTTGAGGATCACGTGGATCCGGTCCGGGTCGATCTCGGGGTACACGCGCAGGATCTCGTCCTTCATCCGCGCACTCACCGCGACCACGGCGTCCGCGTGCGCGAAGGCGTTGCGCTCGGACCAGGACGAGACGCGGTAACCGCCACCGAGCTGCTCGGCCTTCCAGGGGCGGCTGGGCTCGAGCGAGTGCGCGGACACCACGTGGGGGATTCCGTAGAGCTGCCCGGCGAGGTGGCCGGCCAGGCCCGCGTACCAGGTGTGTGAGTGGACGATGTCCGCTCCCTCCGCCGCGACGCACATGCGCAGACCCGCGGACAGGGTCTTGATCGCCGGGTTGGCGTCCTCGCCCAGCTCCGGATCGGGCCGGAACGCCCGTGCGGTGTCCCGGTCCGCGCCCATGCACAGGACGTCGACCTCACACAGCGGCCGCAGTGTGGCCACCAGTTCGGTCACGTGGACCCCCGCCCCGCCGTAGACCTCCGGCGGGTACTCCCTCGTCATCATCGCTACTCGCACACCGGTCAACCTAGCCGTCCCGGGCCTCCCCGGGACCGTTGCGGGTGAACCCCGCCCGACCACGGGGTGTCCGTATGGGGCGGTGCGGGGGCAAGTCCCGCGATGGACCGTGGCCGCGGCCCGGAAGTCGTTACGGTGGGAGGTGTGAGGAATCAGCCGCACGTCCTAGCAATCGTTCTCGCCGGTGGCGAGGGCAAGCGACTCTTCCCGCACACGGCGGACAGGGCCAAACCGGCGGTGCCGTTCGGAGGGTCGTACCGACTCATCGATTTCGTGCTGAGCAACCTCGTCAACGCCGGCTTCATGCGGATCTGCGTCCTCACGCAGTACAAGTCGCACTCCCTCGACCGGCACATCTCCCAGGTGTGGCACATGAGCGGGATGGGGGGCGAGTACATCACCCCCGTTCCCGCGCAGCAGCGGCTCGGGCCGCGGTGGTACACCGGATCCGCGGACGCCATCCTGCAGTCGCTGAACCTGGTCTACGACGAGAAGCCGGATCACATCGTGGTCTTCGGCGCGGACCACGTGTACCGCATGGACCCCCGCCAGATGCTCGACCACCACATCGCCACGGGGGCCGCGGTCACCGTGGCCGGGATCCGCGTCCCGCGCAGTGAGGCCTTCGCCTTCGGCTGCATCGACGCAGGGGACGACGACCTGATCCGGGACTGGGTCGAGAAGCCCTCTGATCCGCCGGGGACGCCGGACGACCCGGATGCGACGTTCGCCTCGATGGGCAACTACATCTTCACCACGGACGCGCTCGTCACGGCCCTCAAGGCGGACGCGGAGAAGCCGGATTCCACTCACGACATGGGCGGGGACATCATCCCCGCGCTGGTGGAACAGGAGCGCGCGTACGTGTACGACTTCGCCCGCAACCGGGTCCCGGGCGAGACGGAGCGCGACCGGGGGTACTGGCGGGACGTGGGGACCATCGACGCGTTCTACGACGCCCACGTGGATCTGGTCTCCGTCCACCCGGTGTTCAATCTCTACAACAACCTGTGGCCGATCCGGACCCAGCAGGACAACCTGCCGCCCGCCAAGTTCGTCAACGGTGGCATGTCCCAGGAGTCGATGGTGGGGGCGGGGACGATCATCTCCGCGGCCACTGTGCGCAATTCCGTGGTCTCGAACAACGTGGTCGTCGAGGACGGCGCCGTGGTGGAGGGCAGCGTGCTGATGCCCGGTGTGCGGATCGGTCGGGGCGCCGTGGTGCGCAGGGCGATCGTGGACAAGAACTCCTCGATCGGTCCGGGCGACGTGATCGGCGTGGACCACGAGCGCGACCGCCTGCGTTTCCCCATCAGTGCGGGCGGTGTGGTGAGCGTGTCCAAGAACTCTGTCACCTCGCTGCCCGGCTGAACGCGAGCCGGGTCCGGTCGGCCGCTCGCCGGCTCGATGTGTGCCGGTTCAGAGGGCGATGCGGGCCGGTTCAGAGTGCGACGACGGTCAGCCCGCCGCCGACGGGCAGCATGGTGACGTGCGCGTGCCCGGGCAGGTCCGCGTCCTCCGGCAGCGGTGCGTGCTCTCCGATCAGGACCAGCGCGCCACCGGAACGCAGCAGTTGGTGAGCCCGGGACACCACCCGGGAGACCGAGTGCGCCGGCACGTCGGCGACGAGCAGGTCGTAGGCGCCGTCTGCGAGCTTGTCGGCCACCTCCAGTGGCCGTGCCGCGATGTAGCGGGCGGCGGACGCGGGGTATCCGGCCGCACGGAGGGCGGTCCGGGCCGCCTCCAGGTGATGAGGGTCGTCGGTGATGCAGGTGACCACGGTTCCGGACCCCTGACCGGCTGCGGCCAGGATCGCCAACGCGGGCACACCGGGGGCGGGCGAGATGCACACCGCGGCGCGGGCCCCGGTCAGCCGGGCGACCAACCTGATCGCCTCGGCCGTCAGCGCGTCCGGCGAGGCGGCGCCCAGTTCGGCCGCGTCCGCACGGGCGGGGGCATAGAGCGAGTCATCGACCAGATCGGTGCTTCGGCGCGCGAGGTCGGTGAGCCGGGAACGGTCGGTGGCGGGGACGTCAGTCGAATCGGACACCTGAGCAGCGTATCGCCGCGCACGCGGACGACGTGTCCAACGCGCGGTGATCGGATCGGTATGAGACTCTCAGGGGGATCTCAGTACGGGTATACCGTAAGGACAGCCCGATGAGAGAGGGTGGGCACACGCCGCTCCACGAGGGGGCGACGGAACACCGCGCGGGCGACTTCCGAGGACCCCGCGCCGGAAGGCGGCGGCAGCGCATGTACTCGCAGACAGTGCACGAGACGTCGATCGCTCCCGGGGGTGACCACGGTGAGGCGGTCGGAACCGCCCGCTTCGACGCGAGTGGCGACGCCGCCGACATGCCCACCTGGTCGCAGCTCGTCGCCCAGCACGGCGACAGGGTCTACCGACTGGCATTCCGACTCTGCGGCAACGCCCACGACGCGGAGGACATCACCCAGGAGGCGTTCATCCGGGTGTTCAGGTCCCTGGACAAGTACAAGCCGGGCACCTTCGAGGGATGGATGCACCGGATCGTCACCAACCTCTTCCTCGACATGGCGCGGCGGCGGTCACGCATACGCTTCGAGGCGCTCCCGGAGGACGCCGAGCGGGTGCCGGGCCGCGAACGCAGTCCGGAGCAGGTGCTGTCCGAGGAGACCTTCGACCCGGTGCTGCAGACCGCCCTGGCCAACCTCTCACCGGAGTTCCGCGCGGCGGTGGTGCTGTGCGACATCGAGGACCTCAGCTATGAGGAGGTGGGCCGGATCCTCGGGGTCAAGATGGGGACGGTCCGAAGCCGCATCCACCGAGGACGTTCGGCGTTGCGGGCCGAACTCGAGGCAGCCGGCGTGACCGGGGTCCACCAGGGTATCGACTGAATTCCCGGAATCTCCCGGGAACCACCTGCGCATCCCGCGCGTTGATCACCCCGGACCAGTAGGACCTGGCCCCGAGGGCAGACGGACGAGGAGGGGCGAGGGTGGACCGACACCGATCAGGACGCGGATCCACTCCCGAGTACCGGTTGTCGCGGGACTCGGTCCGTGAGGTCGCCGGGAGTACGCCACCCCCTCGAGCCGAACCGCACTTCCTCTCCACCGACCACCTCTCCACGGAAGCGGCGGCAGCGTACGTGGACGGCTGCCTTCCGCCCGCGGGCCAGGTCCGCGCGGACGCCCACCTAACGCTGTGCCCGCAGTGTCGCCGCGAGGTGGCCGAACAGCAGGACGCACGTCGCGCTCTCCGCGGATCCGGGCCGATCCACATGCCGGGCGATCTGCGGGAGCGCCTCCGCCTCCTCGGGGAAGGGCCGGCCCAGGAACCCCCACGGGCCACCTCGTCCCCGTCGGGAGGCAGGTGGTCGAGGCTCCTACGCCGCCTTCGTTCGTCCGGCCGTTAGGCTGGGTCGCGTGGAGGATGAGACTGGTGTGCCCGGACCGGCGGAGCGGGGCGTCGACCCTGACCGCCCGCTTCGCGAGCCGGCCCCGATCTACAAGCCCGTCGTGGACGAGGCCTCCGCCGAACGCTTCTCCCGACCGGACGGGGTGATCGGGGGATCCGACCCCCGTCGCCCCCCGGTCCCGGTCGATCACTCCGCTCCGGACCGACACTCCGGCGCGGCGGACGATAGCGACGCCGACCCGGCACTGGCCGCCGCGTTCGGTCCGTCTGGTGACACCGTCGGGGGTATCGAGCGCCACCCGACCTGGCAGGACCAGGTCGAGGTGCCACAGCCCGCTCCGCCCGACCCCTGGCGGGATCCCCACTCGCCGGTGGGGTTCGGAACGCCCGCCCTGCAGGCGGTGGACGAGCCCGGATCGGAGGATCTGTCCGGTGCGGACGTGCCCCCGCCGCCGAGACTCTCGCTCTCCGAGGCTCTGTTCGAGCGGCGACTGAGCAGGCAGGCTCTCGCAGGAACAGCCGCCGCCGTCGCCGTCATCGCCCTCGTGGGAGGAGGGATCGGCGCGGTCGTGGCCGATTCCGCCCGTGTCCTCACCACGTCGACGGTCCGCATCGCCGACGCGCCGGCGAACGTCATCCGGCCCGACAACCCGGTCGGTGAGGTGGCGCAACGGGTCCAACCGGCGGTGGTCCACATCCAAGTCTCCACGGCCTCGGCCCGGGGTGAGGGCTCCGGCATCGTCATAGACCCGCAGGGTTACATCGTCACCAACAACCACGTCGTCACCATGGATGGCGCCGCGGACAGGGCCGACATCGACGTCGTCTTCCCGGACGGGTCCAGGGCATCGGCCGAGTTGGTCGGCCGCGATCCGGCGACCGACCTGGCGGTGCTGAAGGTCGACGACGTCCAGAACCTGACCGTCGCGACCCTCGGCGATTCCGATCGGGTGCAGGTGGGGGAGCAGGTCGTGGCCATCGGGTCGCCCCTCGGCCTGGCCCGGACGGTCACCGAGGGCATCGTGTCGGCCACCCAGCGGCCCATCGCGCTGGGGGAATCGACATCCGACGGGGACGTGGTGATCGACGCCATCCAGACTGACGCGGCCATCAATCCCGGCAACTCGGGAGGTCCGCTCATCGACGCCAGCGGGGCGGTGATCGGAATCAACACCTCGATCTTCACCCAATCCGGTGGATCGATCGGGCTCGGGTTCGCCATCCCCGTCAACGATGTGCGCGACATCGCCACCTCGCTCATGAGCGAGGGATCCGTTCGTCACGCGACCATCGGTGTGAACGCACGCAAGGCGGAGAACGGCAACGTGGAGGGTGCGGAGCTCGTCAACGTGCGTGAGGGGTCGCCCGCACAGGAGGCCGGGCTCCGTGAGGGCGACGTGGTGACGAGCGTGGGCGAACGCGGCGTCCGGTCCTCCGACGAGCTCATCGTGGCCGTCCGACGGGCGGGCGCGGACGTCGACGTGCCGGTCGAGGTCATCCGCGACGGTGCACGGATCGAGGTGACCGTCCGCCCCGCACTCGCCTGATGCGGCCGGGGCCGGCACGGTCGGGACGGGACGGTCGACACGGCGGTGGCCCGTCGCCCGAGGTCGTGGTGCCGGTGGGCGCCGGGACGACGTATCCTCGGAGGCGATGTTCACAAACGTGGGGTGGTCCGAGCTCCTGGTGCTCGGCGTAATCGCGCTCGTGGTCCTGGGGCCGGAGA
>NZ_JAALDX010000491.1:6759-8349 GCF_014145095.1 Dietzia sp. SLG310A2-38A2
AGGGGAATGAGCCCCCGTGCGATGGTGACCAAGCACCTTCTGGACGGCGACGACTCCCTGTTCACAGGAGATTTCGGTGCGGCAGCGCCCGCGGGCGGACCACAGTCGACGGGTCCACAGGCGACCGGGCCACAGTCGGCCGGCCCGCCGTCGACCGGAGCACGGTCGACAGCTCCTCAGCCGGCCGGCCCGGCGTCCTCGTCCGCGCCGACCCCGCCGAGGCCGGGCACCACTCCGATGTGGGACACGGACGCCACCTGAGCGAACCCGTGCCGGTCCGGTGATGGCGCAGGGGTCAGACCGAACCCGGCGATCAGAGGTGGCGCGTGGTGTCGATCCCGAGGTTCATCCCCGCCAGTCCGCGCGGCCGGACGGCGAGGCCGTCCGCGATCTCCCTGAACGCCCGGCCGGACGGTGAATCCGGCTCCGCCAGCACGATCGGGGTGCCCTCGTCGCCGTGCTCGCGGACCGCCTGTTCGAGCGGCACCTGGCCGAGAAGCGGTACAGGTGCTCCCACCGAGCGGGACAGGTTCGCGGCGACCTCTGCTCCACCGCCGGTGCCGAAGACATCCATGCGGGTGCCGTCGGGGAGCTCGAGCCACGACATGTTCTCGATGACGCCCGCGATCCGCTGACGGGTCTGGAGCGCGATCGACCCCGCCCGCTCGGCCACCTCGGCCGCGGCCTGCTGCGGTGTGGTCACCACGAGGATCTCCGCCGACGGGATGAGTTGGGCGATCGAGATGGCGACGTCACCCGTTCCGGGCGGCAGATCCATCAGCAGCACGTCGAGGTCGCCCCAGTACACGTCGGCCAGGAACTGCTGGAGCGCACGGTGCAGCATGGGGCCACGCCACACCACAGGGGTGTTCCCCTTGGTGAACTGGGCGATCGAAATGACCTTGACGTCGTGCGCGACCGGCGGCAGGATCATCTGCTCGACCTGGGTGGGCCGGGCATCGGTGCCCAGCATCCGGGGGATCGAGTGCCCGTAGATGTCCGCGTCGAGAACGCCCACGGACAGTCCGCGGGACGCGAGCGCGGTCGCGAGGTTGACTGTCGCGGTGGACTTGCCCACGCCCCCCTTGCCCGAGGCGACCGCGTAGACCCGGGTGAGGTTTCCCGGTTGGGCGAACGGGATGACGGGCTCGGCCGCGTCGCCCCTGAGGTGTTTGCGCAGCTCCGTGCGCTGCTCGTCGTTCATCACGTCGAGCTCGATCACGACCTCGCCCACACCGGCGACGTCCGAGACCGCGGTGCGGATCCGGTCGGTGATCGTGTCCCGCATCGGGCACGTGGCCACCGTCAGGTAGATGCCTATCTCGACCCGGCCGGATCCTTCGTCGATGTCGACGCCCTTGACCATGCCGAGCTCCGTGAGCGGCTTTCGGATCTCCGGGTCGTCGACCTTGGCCAGGGCGGCGCGGATCGATTCTTCGCTGGGTGCACTCATGATGTCCCCGAGTCTAGGCGCCGGGGTCCGGGCGGGCGATTCAGGCAGGCGGCGGCACGCAGAACGGCGCGATACAGGGGAGCTCGAAGACCGGCAGCCCGGGTGGGGCCGGCGCGACCCGGGCCGGCGGCGCCGGC
>NZ_JAALDX010000492.1:0-234 GCF_014145095.1 Dietzia sp. SLG310A2-38A2
AAGAGCGTTCCGCGCACCCCTTTCTCGGCCGACGTGTGCGGAACGCTCTTGGCGACGAACTGGGCGGGGCGATGGGCGGGCCTGGGCCGGCGCGGGGGTCCAGCTACTCCATGTCCTCGAGCGAGCGGCCGGTGGTCTCGGGGATGAACTTGGCCACGAACAGCAACGACAGCAGCGCCGACACCGCGTAGAAGCCGTAGGTGAACGTCAGGCTGAACTCGGCCATCGGCGGGA
>NZ_JAALDX010000492.1:296-4336 GCF_014145095.1 Dietzia sp. SLG310A2-38A2
GTTCGCCAACCACTGGGCGGCCGCGGCCAGGCCGAGCGCTGCCGTGCGGATGCGGTTGTTGAACATCTCTCCGAGCAGCACCCACACCGCCGGTCCCCAGGACATCCCGAAGAACACGACGAAGCCGTTGGCGGCGATCAGCGCGACGAGCCCCTGGGTGTCGCCGAGTTGGGGAGCCAGTTCGCCGTCGGGTCCCGGACCCATCGTGGCCGTGCTGAACATCAGGGACATCACCGCGAGCGAGACGGTCATGCCCACCGAGCCCGTGATGAGCAGCTTGCGACGCCCGATCTTGTCGATCAGCGCGATGGCCACGATCGTCACGACGATGTTCGTGACCGAGGTGATGACGGTCTGGGTGAGCGCGTCCGCCTCGGTGAAGCCGACCGACTGCCAGAGCGAGGTCGAGTAGTAGAAGATCACATTGATGCCCACGGCCTGCTGGAAGACGGACAGCACGATGCCGATCCACACGATCGGCAGGAGGTTCCTGCCGCTCGGGGTGAGCATGTCGTGCCACGACCGCTTCCTGTCCTCGCGAACCGTCGCGCGGATCTCCCTGATCCGGTTGTCGACGCCGCTGGACTGGATCGTGCGCAGGACGTCCCTCGCCTCGCCGACCAGGCCCTTGGCCAGCAGGTAGCGGGGGGACTCGGGGATCATGAGCGCCAGCACGCCGTAGGTGATGGCGGGGACCAGCTCGGTGAGGAACATCCAGCGCCAGGCCTGGATCCCCAGCCACAGCTCCTCGATAGCGCCACCGGCCACGGCCGCCAGCCAGGCGTCGGAGAGCAGGGCCACGAAGATTCCGGAGACGATCGCGAGCTGCTGCAATGACCCGAGGCGGCCGCGGATCGAGGGCGGGGCCACCTCGGCGATGTACGCCGGTGCGATGACGGAGGCCGCTCCGACGCCCAGGCCACCGACCACCCGCCACAGGATGAGGTCCCAGGGGCCGAATGCGAGCCCTGAGCCGATCGCACTGACGGTGAACAGCCCCGATGCCAGGACCATGACGCGGGTGCGCCCCCAGCGGTCGGCGAGGCGGCCCGCGAGATACGCACCGGCGATGCAGCCGAGCAGGGCAGAGGAGACGACGAACCCGGTGAGGCCGGCGTTCATGCCGAAGGTCTCCTGGACGGCGTCCACCGCGCCGTTGATGACCGCTGTGTCGAAGCCGAAGAGGAACCCGCCGAGCGCCGCGACCAGGGAGATGATCACCACCCGGCCGGTGTGGAAGGACTCCTCGTCCGAACTCCTGGCAGAGACGTTCCGTGTGGACATGGCGTACCCCGTTCCCGGGCCGGATGGACGTCCTGATGTCTGGTGAACGGAGCGTAGGCCCGCGACCAATGTGGCGCAAGTCACATATTCTTTATCCTTTGCGGCGTACGAACGCTCTGATCGAGAACACGTTCTAGGCTCGAGGTGTCTCGTCGTCATACCGAAAGGGCCACCGCCGTGAGTGCCTCCCCCGAGCAGATCCGTGCCACCGCAGACTCCTACATCGCCGCGCTGGTCGCCGGCGACCTCGAGGCGATCCTGGACCTCTACGCCGAGAACGCCACGGTCGAGGACCCGGTCGGCAACGGAACCGTCCACGAGGGCAAGGCGGCCATCCGCGAGTTCTACTCGTCCGTGGTGGCGCTGAAGATCGAGGGCGAGGTGCTCGAGGCGCGCGTGTGCGGCGACGATCTGCTGTTCAACTTCGAGATCACCACCCACTTCGACGCCGACTCCAAGGCCACCATCAACGTGTGGGACCTCATGACCCACGACGAGCAGGGCAAGATCCGTTCGATGCGTGCGTACTGGACCCCCGAGAACATGCGCTGAGACGAGGCAGGTCGGCGCTGCATGTGAAGCCGGCCCGCGTCCGCCTCCCGCGATTCTGCGTGTGGCCGCCTCCCCCGATTCGGCGCGTTCCGTGACACATCGGTCGAGAGAGAGTCGCCGAGAACGCGGCGGGAATTCACAGAACGCGCTCGATCGCTCGGGGCCGCGCCGGGCCTGGCCTCCCGGACGAGGGCGCGGGCTACGTGCGCTGGACTAGCCTTGGATGCCATGATCACCGCCATCGTCTTTGTCCACGCCGAGACGGCGCGCATCCCCGAGGTCGCCGAGGCGATCGCCGAGATCGACGGGGTCTCCGAGGTGTACTCGGTGACGGGCACCATCGACCTCATCGTGCTGGTGCGGGCCCGCCGCAATGAGGAGGTGGCCGACATCGTTTCCGACCGCCTGAACAAGGTCCCGGGCGTGGTGGACACCGAGACGCACATCGCGTTCCGTGCGCTGTCCAAGCACGACCTCGAGGCGGCGTTCTCGCTGGGTTACGCCGAGTAGACGCCGGCCCGCTTCGCGCCGCGCCGCGCCCCGCTTTGCGGCCCGCCCTGCGCCCCGCTTCGCGCCGTACCCCGCGCCGCGCCCCGTTTCGCGTCGTACCCCGCTCCCTGCGCCCCGCTTTGCGCCATACCCCGCGTCGCGGTCTGTCCCCCGTACCGCGGGTGTTCCCCCGTGGGTGTTCCGGGGAGGTGCCGCCCCGGCTGCCGAGGCAGATGTGCATACTGACACCACGACTTGCTGATCTCCGGATACGCAGGGGAAGACCGGTGAGAATCCGGCGCTGACCCGCAACGGTGTGCCGTCACCCTGGTGACGACGAGCCCGATTACCTGCCCGGAGGTTCGCGACTCTGCCCATCGCCGCGGTCTGCGATCCGGAGTCCTGCACGGTCGGCGACCGGCGTCGACGGTTGCCCACCTGCGGGTCTCGTGTGTTCGTGGGCACACGACACGATCCGAGGTCTGATCATGTTCCGTCGCCAGTCCAGGTCCACCGGGGCGCTCGCCGCGCTGCTCGTCACGGGAGTCGTCGTCGCGGGCTGCTCTCGCGGCGAGGCGCAGGAGAGCGCCGCCTCGGGTGAGGCGTTCGCTGAGCCGGTGACCATCACCAACTGCGATCGGGAGTCCACGTTCGACGCCCCACCCGAGCGCATCATCACGATGAACGCCCACGTCACGGAGACCCTCATCCAGATGGGTGCGGGAGACCGGATCGTCGGCCGCGGGTACGCCGACCGCGAGGACGTGCTGCCCGAGGTCGCCGAGGAGCTCGAGGCGATACCCGGGTTGGCCGAGGAGTATCCCAGCTGGGAGCAGATCGTCGATCTGGAGCCGGATCTGGTGGTGGCCGGCATGCGCAGTGCCTTCGACGAGAAGGAGGGTCGCAGCCGGGACGCGTTGGACGCGGCGGGCATCGACACGTTCCTGTTCTCCGAGTACTGCGGGGACGGGTTCCCGGACGTCTCCATGCTCGAGACCGACTTCTCTCAGCTGGGCCGGGTTCTCGGCGTCGAGGAGGGCGCGCAGGAACTCACCGACCGCATCGTCGACCGGATCGAGTCGGTCCGCGCCACCCTGGACGAGGCCGGCGTCTCGGGGACCCCCACGTTCTTCTACGACAGCGGCGAGGCGGAGCCGATGACGATCGGAGGCGTCGGCATCGGCCAGCTGATCGGCGAGTACGCGGGAGCCGACAACATCTTCATCGAGGGCGACCGTCCCTACCTCAAGACCACGTGGGAGATCCTCGGCGAGCGCCGGCCGGAGGCGATCGTGGTGCTCGACTACGGGGCCACCAGCGCGGAGGACAAGATCGCCTACCTGCGCAACCAGCCCATCATGTCCACCACCCCGGCGATCCGCGACGACCGGATCGTGGTGGTCCCCCTCGCCGACTTCTTCGAGAGTTCCCGGATGGCGACCTCGGTGGAGACCATCGCCCGTGAGCTCCACCCCGACGCCTTCGGGCGCTGACATGGCGACGGTCGTCCACGACGGGGGCCGTGGCGCACGCGGTGCGGCCACGCCGGCTCCGAACCACCCCCCGTCACCGTTCCGCACCACGGGACCGAGTCGCACCACGGGCGCGCGCAGCGAGACGAGCCCGAGTCGCGAAAGGCGGCCGCTGGGGCTGGTGCTCGCTCCACTGCTGGGGCTCCTCGCCCTGTCCGTGGCGGTGGGGGTCTCGCTGGGGTC
>NZ_JAALDX010000493.1:0-1253 GCF_014145095.1 Dietzia sp. SLG310A2-38A2
CGCCCACGCGGGCCCGGCCGTCGGACGCGTCACCGCGGCGAGCGTCCCCGTGAGACCGAGGGCGACGATGATGAGGGAACCGATCGGGCGGCGCGGACGCTCCATCAAGCCGACCACCACGCCCAGCACCGCGAGGATGCCGGCGAGGCTGATCAGCAGCGCGGGCTTGTCCGCGGTGCCGAGCGCGTCGATGGTCGCCTCGCGGACGGTTGCGGGTGCGCGGTCGACGACGGAGTCGGCCACCGCCAGGAAGGGTGACGACCCGGGGGCGACCAGTCCCGCGATCGCGTGACCGACCGCGAGGGCGATGCCGGTCGAGAGGATCCCCGCGGAGATCTGAGCCGTCACGCGGGGTCGGGGCTGGTTGTTGTCCACATCAAGAGTTCGGAGCACAGGCCCCGCCGGACGGTTCGGGAGAAATGTGTGGGGGGCCACCCATCCGGCTCGACAGCAGTGCCGAAGAACCGTTGACCCAGCACGCAAGGCTCTGTTGAAAGGACCAACACAATGAGCATCACGATCTCCCGCCGTATGGCATCGATCGCGGCGGCGGCTGCCGTGAGCGGCCTCGTTCTGGCCGGCTGCGCGAACGACGAAGGCAGCACCGAGGCCGAGGGCACCACGTCCGCCCCCATGACCTCCGAGATGACCACTGAAGAGACCTCCGCCATGGCGGAGCCGGCCGGCATGCTGGTCGGTCCCGGGTGTGCGGACTACGCCGAGGCCAACCCGGACGGCCCGGGCTCGGTCGACGGCATGGCCATGGAGCCGGTCGCCACCGCCGCCTCCAACAACCCGCTGCTCACCACTCTCACGGCCGCCGTGTCGGGCGGGGTGAACCCGGAGGTCGACCTGGTCGACACGCTCAACAACGGTGAGTACACCGTGTTCGCGCCGGTCGACGACGCGTTCGCGCAGGTCGACGACGCGACGATGGAGGCGCTGCAGACCGATCCCGAGCTGCTCACCAGCATCCTGACCTACCACGTGGTCGAGGGTCAGATCACCCCCGACGAGATCGAGGGCATGCAGACCACGCTGAACGGCGCTGACGTTGAGGTCATGGGCTCCGGTGACGCGCTCACTGTCAACGGTGCCAACGTCATCTGTGGTGGCGTCGAGACCGCCAACGCCACCGTCTACCTGATCGATGAGGTCATGGTTCCCGAGGAGTGATATCGCTGAACCACGGGAGGCTCTGACCACCCCACCGTTCAGGAGTACCGAGGCCCGGGCCGACGCGAGAGCGTCGG
>NZ_JAALDX010000493.1:1299-2329 GCF_014145095.1 Dietzia sp. SLG310A2-38A2
TTTCGGTGTCACCGGGTCCCGCGGCCGCACCCCCCTGGCGCCCGCGCGGGGTGACGGATCCGGATGAGGTGGTCATGGGTGAAGGGGTTGACTTCGGCGGTCCAGGGTGGATACTTAAGCTATCGCCTAATTAAGGAATGAGTGAATTGAAGCAGGCCGGTGATCCGCTGTCCCGGGTGTTCCAGGCGCTCGCCGATCCCACGCGTCGCGGGATCCTCGAGCGGCTCAGCGCCGGGCCGGCCACTGTGGGCGAGTTGTCGGAACCCTTCGACATCAGTGCACCCGCCATCTCGCAACACCTCCGGGTGTTGGAGACCTCCGGTCTCATCGAGCGCAGCACTCGCGCCCAGTGGCGGGTGTGCACGCTCCGGCCGGAACCGCTGGACGCCGCCACGGACTGGGTCGAGCGCAACCGCGCGCTGTGGCAGCAGAAGTTCGACCGACTCGACGACGTGCTCACCGACATCCGGCCCGGGCACGCCGACCCAAGGGATCGAGGGCGCACGCCTCGATCGAAGGAGTGACGACACCATGTCCGTCCCGGAATTCACCATCACCCGCACATTCGACGCCCCGCGCGAGACCCTCTGGCGCGCGTGGACGGATCCGACCCTGGCCGCCCGCTGGTGGCACCCGCACGAGGTCACCACCCCTGCCGAGAGCGTCTCGATCGATCTCCGCGTGGGTGGGCGCTACGCCTACCTCATGATCGACCCGGGCGGCGGCGAGTGGCCGACCACGGGCGAGTACCTGGAGGTCCGCGAGCCCGACCGGCTCCGGTTCACCTGGGGCAGCCCGGACGACGAGCGCGGGGACGACGTCCCCGTCATCACCGTCGACCTCGCCGAGGCGGGCGAGGAACGGACCCTGATGACCTTCCACATGGCTCGTCACCCCGACGACCGCGGCTCCGAACACGGCGTCCACGACGGCTGGACCGAGGCGTTCGAGGAGCTGGACGAGGTGTTCGCCACGTCCGTCGCCCGCTGAGCCCCCGCCCGCTGAGCCCCGCCTGCTGAGCCCCCGCCCG
>NZ_JAALDX010000494.1 GCF_014145095.1 Dietzia sp. SLG310A2-38A2
TGTCGACCCAGGACCTGGCGTGCAGGAGCACGTCGACCGCGGTCGCCTTCCCGGCCGGCCTCAGGTCGTGGCGAAGCGAGACCACCTCGAGCCCCTGGGCGCCGAGGGCCAGGTCGGCGATCCCGGGGAGCACCGTCGGGTCCTGCGGCCCGCCGACGCCGCGACGCAGGTTCTCGGCGGCGTGTCCGAGGTACACCAGGTGCCCGCCGGGGCGCAGCCATCCGCCCGCGTTGCGCAGGACACGGGTGAGGGTGTCCATCTCGAGGTGGAGGAACCCGATGACGACAAGATCCACGGACTCCTCCGGAGACCAGGTGGTGGCGTCGCCGACGACCCAGTCGACGCTGCCGCTGCGGCCGTCGTCGGAGTCCTTGGCGCGGGCCTGGTCTATCGCGACCTCGGAGAAGTCGACCGCCGAGACCTGCCATCCGTGCGCGGCCAGCCACCGCGCGTGCCGGCCGTCTCCGCATGCCAGGTCCACCGCGGTGTCCACGGGCAGACCGGCGTCCTCGGCGCCCGTCACCTCCGCGACGATGCGAGCTGCAGGGGTGGTGCCCCACACGTCGGGCTGGGCGAGGTATCGGGCGTTCCAGTCGGAGGCGTCCACGTGCGGTGGTCCTTTCGGTACTGCTTCTAGTTGGTGCTGCTTCACATTGGTACTGCTTCTGGTTGATACTGCGTCTCGTTGGTCATGCGTCTCGTCGGTGCTGCACCCGGGGGTTTCCGGAGTGGCGCGGGCGACACGGACTCACGGACGTCGGAGCCACCGCAGGTGTTCGGTGTCGCCCTGCAGCTCCAGTCTCCTCCACAGGACGCTGCCCGGCACGGCCTGGCTGGGGTGACACTTCACGGCGGTGAGTTGTGCGGTGCGGTCTACGGTCAGCGCCAGGTCGATCTCCCCACCGGGCCGACCGAGAAATCCGGAGTACCCCTCGCCCGCGAGGCTCCCGCAGATCTCGTCCGGGAGAGTCCACGCCAATACGGGCAGCCCGCGGCGGTCTCCCGCTCGGACGGCCGCCGCGGTGGCCGCCACGTGGTCCGGGTGGCCGCTGATACCGGTGGAGTCGAAGACGACGAGGCCGTCGGGCCGGGTCTGCGCGAGGGCGTGCTCGACCTCGTCGTCGAGGACGGACGGCTCGAGGTCTGCCAGGCCTCCGTCGGGGAGGTCGCGCAGCGTGACCCGCCTGGCCCCGAGAGCGTCCGCGGCGGCGCGTAGTTCGTGCTCGCGGATCTGCGAGAGGTCACCGACGACGCCATGGAGGGTGGAGGCCTCGCCCCTGGTCAGGCAGAGGACATCCACGCCCGCGTCGACATCGGCGAAGGTCGACAGCACGGCGCCCAGGCCGAACGACTCGTCGTCCGGGTGGGCGACCACGGCCAGAACTGAATCCCACGGCGGAAGTCCGGTCGTCTCGGTCATCTCCGCGTTCCTCTCCTCGAGCGGTTCCGGAAACACCGGATACCCGGTACCGTATCGCCTCATGGGTGCTCGTCGCGAACGGTCGGATGTCTCGCTCTTCGCGCGGGTCTGGGTGGCGGCCGGTCCGGTGCTCGAGCGGATCGGACTGGCCCGGGCCCGGAGCCGACTGGTGGACGGACTGGCGGGAACCGTCGTGGAGGTGGGCGCGGGAAGTGGCGTGACGTTCGAGCACTACCCGCCGGAGGTCACGAGGGTGGTGGCGATCGAACCGGATCCGCACCTTCGTGCCCACGCGCGGCGTTACGCAGCCCGCGCGGCGGTCCCGGTCGAGGTGGTGGACTCGGTGGCGGAGGCGTTGCCGCTCGCGGATGGTGAGGCCGACGCGGTGGTCTTCGGGTTGGTCCTGTGCACGGTCCCCGATGTCCCGGCCGCACTGGCCGAGGCGGACCGGGTGCTCGCTCCCGGGGGGGAACTACGACTGCTCGAGCACGTGCGGGCCGAGGGGCGGCTGGGTCGCCTGGCCGACAGGATCACCCCGGTGTGGAGCCGGCTCGGCGGGGGGTGTCGCCCGAACCGGGACACCGGTCAGACGCTCTCCGCGGCCGGGTTCGACGTCTCCGGGCTCAGGACCCGACCGTTCCCGCCGGTGTTGCCGCTGACCCCGATGCTCAGCGGTTCGGCGCGACGTCGGTGACCGGACGCTCGGCCCCCGCCTGTGGCGGGA
>NZ_JAALDX010000495.1 GCF_014145095.1 Dietzia sp. SLG310A2-38A2
CGACCAGCCCCGCCGCGCCCACGGCCAGCCACGGCCCGTACCGCACGAGCACGGGCCCCCTCGTGCTGGACGGGTCGAGCTGAGCGGCCGTACCCACGGAACCGAGAGGGCCGGAGGCCAGGTGTTCGGTCCCCGCTCCCGGACCGGCCGGCGGCCCGGTCACCAACCGCCCCACGGAGTCGTCGGTATCGAAACCGGCGTCGAGCAACAGCGCCGCCTGCTCCCACGGCGACGCGGGCACACGGGTGCCGTCGAGCAGAACCACCGCCAGTCGTCGCCCGTCCCGCTCGGCCGCCCCGATGAACGTGTGTCGGGCGTCGTCGGTGAAGCCGGTCTTTCCGCCGAACGCTCCCGGGTAGTTGTAGAGCAACTGATTGTCGTTGGCCAGCACGAAACCCGGGTTGACCACGGTCCCGTCCCCGCGCGTGGTCGGACCGGTGAGGGCCGGCGCGGAGGCCGGATCGGGTGCGTCCGCGCCCTCGCCGGCGGGATACCCGGGGAACCCGGACATCTCCGTGCCCACGATGCCGGCGAACTCGGGCCGGCTCATGGCGTCGCGGAAGATGAGTGACAGGTCGTACGCCGTCGACATCATCCCGGGCCCGTCCAGGCCGTTCACGGTGGCGGCGTGGGTGCTCACGGCGCCGAGCCCGGCCGCGTGCGCGTTCATCGCCTCCAGGGTCTCCTCGACCCCGCCCATCCGTCGCGCGAGCACGAGGGCGGCGTCGTTGCCCGAGGACATGAGGAGGCCACGCACCAGGCGGTCGACCGAGTACTGACCGCCCGGGCCGATACCCACCAGGCTGCCTTCGGCGCCCACGAGGTCCTCGTCGGTCACCTCGATGACGCGGTCTGCGTCCAGAGTGTCCAGGGCCACCGTGGCGAGCAGGGTCTTGATCAGGCTCGCCGGGCGGTAGCGGCCATGGGGATCGCGCGCGGCCACCACCTCGCCCGTGTCCAGGTCAGAGATCATCCACGAGCTGGCGGTGACGTCCCGGGGCACGTCGAAGCCGTCGGGCGCCACGACGTCACACCCGTCCAGGGCGTCGCCGCCCGCGGG
>NZ_JAALDX010000496.1:0-2885 GCF_014145095.1 Dietzia sp. SLG310A2-38A2
CCCACACTCAGATGCGAAGAGCCGCATTCGCCCGGCTGCGGAGACCCTTTGGCCATTGGGGAAGAAGACCTGATTTGGCTCGGGGGGTCAGTTACAGACGACTACTTCGATTTATACGAGCAGGCATACGAGACCGCCTCGAGTGGACGGGACGAGGGATTTTCGATCCGGGGAAGATGGGTCGGAAGATTCATCACGCACCCGGACGAGGGCGAGTACAAGGCGGAGTTCTACGCGCCTACGGAGTTCAAGCGTCCCGGATTCAGCAGCGTCGACTGGGCCGACTAGGCCGCCGCGAGCCGCCTGGCTGTCTAAGTCTCAAGATCCCCTCTTGAGGTGTCTCGTTTGACGATCCCCCAACGCAATGCTCGCGAACCGGTCCAACGACACCACGGTGTGCGCTCGCTCCCGTTGTAGATGCACGTAGCGCAGAAAGCGAGCGCGCATCTGAGGTGTCTGCGACGCCTTCGCGCAACAGGGAGTGGGACGGCAGCCTGTGGCTGTCAGAAATCTGACGCATGTGAAGGTCTGACGTCTAGGTAATAGAACCTCGCCTCTGTTCGTACTACCACTGGGCCGCTGGGAATCGTACTGACTATCGTGGCTGTCTATGGGACAGAGACTGGGGCGGTTCGCAGCCGCGACATCGGCATCTGCGGGAGCGTTAATCCTGATGAGCTGCGCAACCCAATCCGATGCGCCGGCAACCTTCGCCGCCACGGTGACTGTCACCGGCGAGGCAGACCAAGCTTCGGCCGACTCCGGGGTGTGCACCTTTGGAGCGACTCGCCTAGCGCCGAACGACGAAGTAGGCCTCTACGGCGAAGGGCCAGCTGCAATCACCAAGTCGACATTGGAAGCCGAGTCCATCGATGAGCACCCGGACGGTACGGGCGTATGCACGTACAAGGCCCACTTTGATGCCGTCCCCGCGAACCAAAGAAGCTATGAACTACTCGTAGGCAACGACTTCGTCGAGAAGTCCTTCACGTCTGGCGAGCTCCAGAACGGTGCCACCTACGTCGTGCCTAGCTCCGCACCCTGAAGGGGCAGTAGCGATCGGTTAGCTACGACCCGACCCCTACCGCGCGGGTTCGAACATGGTCGGATCAAATCACTGTCGGCACTCGTGGCGACCTGCTCAAAATCGTGTCCTAGAAAACTACAGTTTTCTGCGACAGTCGCAAGCCGAGGAACGCGATCGCTCCGCAGATCGACAGCACCGCAGAGACCGCGGCCGCGGTTCGTCTGGCGCCTTGCCCGGTCGCCTTGAAGGAAACCCAGACGATGAATGCCCAGAGCACGAGCGACAGGGCTACCGGGGGCAGAAGCGGAACAAGGAACGCCTCCACCGCTACTTCCTGGTCGTCGCACAGTGCGCGGTCGGGACACGGACCACAGCGTCATCCCGGTGCCGGCCGTGTTCAGTCGTCGCGATGTCGGTGCATTCGAAAGATTGAGTACGCCACCGCGAACTCGGCCAGGCCCGCTAGTACCTTTTTCAACGGGGGACGCGGTTGTGGCGGCGGTGCGGGAGCGGGGCCGGGCCACGGGTCAGGGAGCCGTGAGACGAAGCCGGGCGGCGCCACGCCTGCCCGCAACTGCTCGGGGGTTCGGGGGAGGTCCTCGCCGAACTGCACAGTCGGATCCCAATGGATGATCGAACGGTCGACCTGCGCGGAAGATTCAAAGCTGCGGCTGCCCCCCGGTTCGAACATCTCCACCAACGGGACTACAAACAGGTTGCCGACTGACTCTTCGCGATCCCAGTCGTCGTCGATAACGTCTCCAATCAGCAATCCGGGCGTACGGTCTGGCCACGGCTCGTAGACGCAGATCACGGTAGAGCCGATGTAGCCCGAGAGATGCAGCCGAGCTTCGCGGGTGCCCATCATTCGAGCCCAGGTCCGGAACTCATCGACGAACACGTCCGCCACATGGTCCATGCGGTCAGTTCGATCATCTTCCGGCATGCGCCGAGCCTAACCACGAGACCGTGACCTCGCGGGAGAGAGAACGGCGCTCGTCGGCTTCGCAGTTCGCGGACCACTTCCGATCTATGCTCCCCCCCCCCAATCAAGAGGGCAAAGCGACCGTTCCAGTTCTTTGGTTCTGGGACGAGGCGCTTGCTGGGCATTCTTGGTTGTTGGCAGCTGCCGTTCAATGGCTCAAGCGCTGGTACCGATGTCTCGTCTCGTCACGGGGAACTGGGCAGTTCACGGCCCGTACCCTGTTATTGATGGACGATGGTTCGAAGGTTCGGCACCCAAAGGTACGCGCCAGATGGGCGTGGCTCGGAAGTGGGATAGGCGCGGTCGCCCTCCTTGTCACAGGCGTGTCGGTCGTTCCCCAGGTCGTCGATAGCGACCCCTGCGACCGGGCCCTGCCATTCGCCACTGACCTCGGACTGCAGCTGTCCAGCGACGACGAAGTCGTCTCTTGCGACTGGCATACGAGCTTTCCGGACTCTTCCGGGACCGTCATGGTGAGGACTGCATCCGACGCCACCAGAAAGGCGTTACTGGAGCGATCTGGGGTCAGCGAGGAAATTTATCGATGGGCAGTGAGCGTGGACGACGGCCCGGCCCGCGAAGAAGTCCATCGCCCAAACCTCCAGCGCAGCGAGCAGGTCTACGAAGCAACCGCCCCCAATGGCCACCAGCTCAGAATTAGTTACGACGAGGGCATTGAATCCGGTCTTCTGCTCGCCGTGTCGGCTCTTGAGACGTAACCTCCGCTTCACCTCAACCCGCCAGGGCTATTGCAGGATCGGCTCGCCAACAGCACTTACAACCCCTCGCGCTGAAGTGCGCGGTACAGCGTGGACCGCCCGACCCCGAGCTCGCGGGCGATCGCTGACGGCCCCTCCCCCGCCTCGATGCGGG
>NZ_JAALDX010000496.1:3078-3352 GCF_014145095.1 Dietzia sp. SLG310A2-38A2
GTCCGCGCGAGGATCCTGGGCGCCGGCGGCGTAGGTGGCCCGCTCGTGGACGAACTCCACGCTCGCGCCCTTCGCGGTGATCTCGCCGACGATCTGCTTGAGGTCGACCAGGGAACGAGCGAGTCGGTCCATCGACGCAACAACCAGCTCGTCGCCGTCTCGCAGGTACCTGATGCACTCGGCGAGCTTCACACGATCGGCACGCGAGCGAGCGGACTGCTTCTCGATATAGACCCGGTCGCACTCCCCCACCGCCTCGAGCTGACGCGCCTCG
>NZ_JAALDX010000496.1:3362-3463 GCF_014145095.1 Dietzia sp. SLG310A2-38A2
GCGTCCCTTGTACTTGCCCTTCGTCTTGGCGATGGCGATGCCCTCGGCCTGGCGTTCGCGAATGATGGCTCGCTCGAACTCGGCGAACGCCCCGAGCAGCG
>NZ_JAALDX010000496.1:3821-3985 GCF_014145095.1 Dietzia sp. SLG310A2-38A2
TCCACGCGGACGCGAGGCCCGGCGAGCTGGCTTCGGCTTCGGCTCCGGTTTCCCTTCGACGACGTTCTCCGAGTCCGTCGACTCCACCCGAAAGTTCCAGCCCAGCTCGTCCCGGCGACGAAAGCGGGTCCGCACACTCCCGCGGCTGACGATGAGCACCTCCT
>NZ_JAALDX010000496.1:3995-26210 GCF_014145095.1 Dietzia sp. SLG310A2-38A2
AGAACGGTTCAGCAACGTCCCGATCCGATCAGCCATGAGGAGACCCTTTCGTCCAGAATCTGTATCAATAGATCCTAGACCCCACGGGAAGATGTTTCATAAGTGTCGAACTAGACCCTGTGACACAGCGGCGACGGTTGGCGGCATGCCGTCCCGCACGGGTGTACTGGCAGATCGCGCTGCCCAGTGGCGGCGTTCTAGCGGTGATGCCTGGCGATGGCCGCTGCCATTAGTGGTCGAGTGCCTCAAGGGCTCGGGCGGCTTGCTGGTGGCGGTAGAGGGTGGCGCGGGACCATCCGACCAAGCTGGCCGCTTCGGCGGCGGTGCGCCCCTTTCTTCGAGCACTTTGGGCAATGTCGAGTTTTTCAGCGATCACTGCGGGGTCGACCGGGGGCCGGCCGAACCTGGTGCCGCTCTGCCTCGCCGCAGCGATCCCGGCATTGACTCGCTCGGTGATGAGCTCGCGTTCGTACTCGGCCAGGGTGGCGAGCATGCCCAGCATCAACCGGCCGGAGGTGGTCTCCGGGTCGATGCCGTCCGAGAGCGACCGGATCTTCACGCCCTTGTCGCGAAGCAGGTTCACGGTATTGAGGACATCGATCAGGGAGCGACCGAGGCGGTCAATGCGCCACACCACGACGGTATCGCCGGGCTCGACGTAGTCCATCAGCCGCTTCATCCCCGGGCGCTCGATCGCGGCCCGGCTCCCCGAGGTGACGTCAGAGAAGACGTCGCGCTTCTGAACCCCGGAATCTACGAGTGCATCCAACTGCAACTGCGCATCCTGACTCGCGGTACTGACGCGGGTGTACCCCAGATGCCTCATGGCCCGATTCTGCCCCATAAACCCCTACCGAGGCCGATCCTGAGACGAATGTCGCCAAGATGATTTAATGAGACACCGGCGGGTGGCCGTAGAGCCAGGAAACCTGCTCAAAAGTGGTCGCTTTCCTGGACGGTGTCTAGTGTCTTGAAAACCTTTAGGTTTTTAATGCGTTGTCCCAACAGTTCAGCAGACGCTGTATAGTTCAGCAAGTGCTGACTATTGTTTCGCGTGTGGATGTGATGAACCGGTTAGGGCGGGCGATGGCCGACCCGACGCGGTCCCGGATACTGCTGACCTTGCTGCAGCAGCCGGCCTACCCGGCGAAGCTGGCCCGGGACTTGGAGCTGACACGGTCGAACGTGTCGAACCATCTGGCATGCCTGCGCGACTGCGGAATCGTTGTCGCCGTGCCCGAAGGCCGCCAGACCCGGTACGAGATCGCAGACCCGCACTTGGCGCGGTCGCTGTCCTCCTTGGTCGAGGTCACCCTCGCGGTCAACGAAAACGCCCCATGCTTGGAGCCCGACTGCTCAGTGCCGGGTTGTCACGCCACGGAGGTGCAGGCGTGATCCTGTCCTCGGCCCTGCAGGCGATCGGCCTGTTCATTGCCACCAATATCGACGACATCATCGTCCTGTCGCTGTTCTTCGCCCGCGGCGCCGGCCAACGCGGCACCACCGCACGCATCCTGGTCGGCCAGTACCTCGGCTTCATCGGCATCCTCGGCGCCGCAGTGCTCGTCTCCCTGGGCGCGGGAGCCTTCCTGCCCCCGCAGGCCATCCCTTACTTCGGGCTGATCCCACTCGGCTTGGGACTGTGGGCCGCGTGGCAGGCCTGGCGCGGGGACGATGATGACGACGACGCAAAGATCGAGGGCAAGAACGTCGCCGTGTGGACCGTGGCCGGCGTCACCTTCGCCAACGGCGGCGACAACATCGGCGTCTACGTCCCCGTCTTTCTCAACGTGGGCCCGGGAGCCGTGGTCGCCTACTGCATCGTGTTCCTAGTGCTGGTGGCAGGACTGGTGGGCCTGGCCAAGTTCGTCGCCACCCGCCGACCGATCGCCGAAGTCCTAGAGCGCTGGGAACACATCCTGTTCCCGACAGTCCTGATCGGCCTGGGCGCGTTCATCCTGATCAGCGGCGGAGCATTCGGACTCTGACAGAACCGACGCAAACCCCACCGCACACCCGAGAGCCGCCCGACTCGCCTTAATCCCTCCGGGCAGAACGCCCGATTTAGTACGCCGCCGCCAAGAAGTAGCCACAGAAGACCGCCACAGAGCGATCAAGTCCACAGCGCCGACGACAGATCCCGAATCGTCCCGTATAGGTGTACCCCAACAACACGCCTGGCCCCCAGGAGGTCGGCGCAAGTTCACGACGGCTCGGTTCACCACGGACTGTTTTGCGGTTTTCACTTGCAGACTCTCGAACTGCCGTCTACAGTCATAGCCATGAACAGAACAAGTGCACAGAACGTCCAGACTGCCGAAGCCACCACCACCAAGCAGCACAAGATGCGCCCACCGTCACTGCGAGGGCGGCGTCTGACCCTGATCGACATCGAGAACATTTCCGGAGGAGCGATCCGGACCCTTGCCGAAGCGAGATGGGTGCAGAGGATGCTCGACTCCACACTCGGACTGAGACATCAGGAGCAGGTGATCATCGGAGTGAGTAAGGCGGGCGCGATCCACGCCGGGCCCATATGGACCTCCGCCCGGATGGTCGTCGGAACCGGAGTCGACGGCGCGGACCACGCCCTGCTGGACGTCCTGAACAACGAGAACATCGCAGACCGGTTCGACGAGGTCGTCCTCGTCTCCGGAGACGGGATCTTCACAGAAACAGTCGCCACCCTCGGCGGCCACGGCGTCAAGGTCACCGTCGTGGCACACGGAAGCTCACTGGCCACGAGACTTCAGATGGCCGCCTCCCAGACCGTGACCTTCACCCCCCGCCAGATCAATTTCGAAGGTGCAGCATGAGCAGCCCGTCCCCCTCCCCTACGTCCCTCGTCGCCGCGAGCGACATCGCCGACCTCGCCGGGGTCTCCCGCGCAGCGGTCAGTAACTGGCGCCGCCGGCACGCCGACTTTCCCAAGCAGGTCGGCGGAACCCAGTCCAAGCCCCTGTACGACCTGTCCGAGGTGAAGGCGTGGCTCTCCCAGCAGGGTTACACCGTCGACCGGGTCTCGACCGAGGCGAGCGTCTGGGCCGCGATGAACACCCTCCGTGGCCCCTATTCGCCCGAGCAGTCCGCCATGATCGTCCTCTCCCTCGCCGCCGAGCGGGTCATGGGAGATGACGTCCCGGCGAGTCTCGAACTGTCACGCCTGACGTCTCCGCGAGACGGCGACCAGCACCGGATCGAGCAGGTCCGGGAGGTCGTCGTCTCGGTCGACGAGTCCGAGCTGGCTTCGGTCGTGGACTTCGTCCTCGAGCGGACCGCCCACGCGGAAGGCCGAAAGGGCGCCTGGTCGGAAATCATCGGCTCACGCACCAGCCGTCTTCTGGCTTCCGTGGCCGCGAACCATCCCGGTGGCGTGGTGTACGACCCCGCCTGCGGAATCGCCTCCGCCCTCATCGAACTCGCCGACACAAGCAAGTTCGACACCTACATCGGCCACGACATCGACGACCGTGTTCTCGCGATCGCCAAGCTCCGTGCCGCACTACACCGAACGCCGCTCCATCTGGTGCAGGGCGACGTTCTTCGCACTGACCCGGACCCAAAGCTTCGTGCCAATGTGGTCATCGCCGAGCCTCCGTTCGGTGTTCGAATGAACATTGACGCCCGTCTGATTGACCCCCGGTTCGCCTTCGGTGTCCCGCCTGTGAGTAGCGGCGAAACAGCCTGGATTCAACATGCCATCGCGCACCTGACCGACACCGGTCGCGCGTTCATCATCACGCCCCACGGTCCACTCTTCCGCGGCGGTGCCGAGAGGCAGATCCGTGCGGGGCTTCTGCAGCAGGGCTGCATCGAGACCATCGTCGGACTGCCCGGTGGGATGGCTGCCCACACCTCCATCCCACTCGCACTGTGGGTTCTCCGCGGGCCGCGCAACAAATACTCTGACGTCCTGTTCATCGACGCCTCCGACGTCGACGACGCGGAAAAGAACGTGTCCCGGTGGCTGTCGAACGAGTCCGCATTGGCAGAGGTTCCCCATGTCCGGGTGCCGGTGGGCGACTTGGTCGACGACGAGGCCCAGCTGACTCCGCAACGCTGGCTCGCCACCGACGAGCGCTCCGCCGACGACGTACAAACCGCATTCGATGCCGCGACCACCGCGATGCGCGACGCCGCCCAGACGCTGACAGAGTCCTCCGGGCGGATCACGTTCACCCAAAAGGCCTCCTCGCGGACCCTCACCGTCAAGGAACTCATCCGTGAGGGCGTCATCGAACGCGTCCGACACCGCGCACCCCGCAACCCCGAAGGTGCCCTCAAGAACGCCATGGTCGGTGCACGGGCGATCGCCACCCGGACCCTGCCCGACCCTCCCTCGGCAGCCCTACTCGAAGACGGCATAGAGCTGACCGAACCGTCAGACATCCTGGTCCTCGCACAGGCCGGCATCCGCGCCCTGGTCGACGACGACGGCGGACACCTCCTAGCGCCGGTCATCGAGCAGGTCCGAGTACTCAAGCCCGACGTCGTGGACCCCCACTACCTGGCAGCAATGCTCAGCGGATCCTGGAACACCCGGTTCCTCGTCGGAACCACAATCCAACGAGCCAAGCTCACCGACCTCGAGGTCCCTCTCGTCCCGATGGACGACCAGAAAAGCCTCGTCGCCGCGCTCGCAGAAGTCGCAAGACTCCGGAGCGCTGCGCAGTCCATCACTGAGGCGAGCGAGACTCTCTCGACCAGCCTGATGGACGCCGTTCGTTTCAATATCGCACTCGATGCCTCGCTGAGGGAGTAGCCCGCCTTTCGCGGTGGGGCAGAAGCGGTTTGCCCCACCGGCTCAGCACAGTCCTTCTGGTCGACCCCTGAGCAACTAGGACGAGCCGAGAATTGGGAGGACTGCCTGTGTCAGACCCGTCCGATAAAGATGCACACACGTGAGACAAGATTCTCTGTGATGCAGTGGCCCAAACGCAGCGCTGCCGTTCCAGCAGCCAGTACGGCCCCCATTTCAAAAGCGAGTACGCCTCGCAAGGAGCGACATGAGCACCCTCGGTAGTTTCATCTGGTCAATCGCCGACCAGCTTCGTGGCCCCTACCGCCCGAACCAGTACGGAAACGTGATCCTCCCGCTCACAATCCTGCGGCGCCTCGACTGCATCCTCGAGCCTGACCGCGGAACTATGCGCGATCTCGCGGCGAAGTACGACAACCCCAACCGGCTCAAGATCGAGGTCAAGAAGGCCACCGGGCGACCGTTCTACAACACATCAAACTACTCGTTCGCCAACCTCCTCCAAGACGCCGACGGACTGGCCGAAAACTTGGCTGACTACGTCGACCGATTCTCCCCCGACGTCGACGTGTTCGAATACTTCGATTTCAAGAAGGAGATCCTAGCCCTCGAGAAGGCAGAGCTACTGCGCGAAGTCGTCACTTCGTTCAAGGCCGTCGACCTGCACCCTGACGTCGTCTCCAACGCCGACATGGGCGATGCGTTCGAGTACATCATCCGCAAGTTCAACGAGGCCGCGAATGAGACCTCCGGTGACCACTACACCCCGAGGGACGCGATCCGGCTGCTGGTCGACCTGCTCTTCGCCGAGAAGGACGCCGACCTGACCGAGGCCGGCATCATCCGCACCCTCTACGACCCCACCGCAGGCAC
This sequence comes from Dietzia sp. SLG310A2-38A2, assembly GCF_014145095.1. Classification (GTDB taxonomy): domain Bacteria; phylum Actinomycetota; class Actinomycetes; order Mycobacteriales; family Mycobacteriaceae; genus Dietzia. Next base: position 9,628 of record NZ_JAALDX010000496.1, read on the forward strand.
CGGCGGCATGCTCGCCTTGGCCGAGGAACACCTCCTCGAGCAGAACCCCGACGCGAAGCTGAGCCTGTACGGGCAGGAGTACAACGGGCAGTCGTACGCGATCTGTAAGTCCGACCTGCTCGCCAAGGGTCACGACGCGACCAATATCGCATTCGGCAACACCCTCACCGAGGACGCGTTCAAGGACAGAAAGTTCGACTTTTGTATGTCGAACCCGCCGTACGGCGTCGACTGGAAGCAATACGCCAAAGCAGTCAAGAAGGAGCACGAGGAGGCAGGCCCCTACGGCCGGTTCGCCCCTGGCCTCCCGGCTACCTCGGACGGGCAGATGCTCTTCCTGCTCCACCTGGCCCACAAAATGCGGGCGCCGGAGGACGGCGGCGGCCGTGTCGGCATCGTCATGAACGGATCCCCGCTCTTCAATGGCGCCGCCGAGTCCGGCCCCTCCAACATCCGCAAGTGGCTGCTAGAGAACGACCTGGTCGAGGCCATCGTGGCGCTGCCGACCAACATGTTCTTCAACACCGGCATCGCCACCTACATCTGGATCCTCGACAACACCAAGCACCCCGACCGCAAGGGCCTGGTCCAGCTCATCGACGGCACCTCGTTCTGGACCAAGATGCGCAAGAACCTCGGCTCCAAAGGCCGCGAGATCAGCGACACCGACCGTGCCGAGGTCGTGAAGTTGTACTCCGACTTCACCGACGCCGACCCCGACTACTCCAAGGTGCTGCGCACCGACGAGTTCGGCTACTGGACCATCACCGTCGAGCGTCCACTGCTCGACGAGTCCGGAAAACCGGTCATCGACCGGAAGGGAAAGGCCAAGCCGGACGCGAAGAAGCGCGACACCGAGAGCGTCTCCTTCACCTACGGCGGCTCGACCGCTGGCGCCGCGGGCAAGACCGAGGTCATCCAGGAGTACTTCGACGCCGAGGTGAAACCCCACGTCCCCGACGCCTGGATCGACGCGGCCAAGACCAAGACGGGCTACGAGATCCCCTTCACCCGCCACTTCTACAAGTACGTCCCACCCCGCCCCCTCGCCGAGATCGACACCGACCTGGAAAAACAGGTTGCCAAGATCCTCGACCTGCTGCGGGAGGTCGAGAAATGAGTAGCACGGTCGAGTCTGAGTCGTGGACGCCGAGCCGACTCGGCTGGCTGTTCCAGTCGGTCTCCGATCGCGACCACGAGAGCGAGATAGTTCTCAGTGTCTACCGCGACCACGGGGTGATCCCAAAGGACAGCCGCAATGACAACTTCAACCGGACGCCCGAAAACCTGAGCAACTACCAGCTCGTGCAGCCCGGTGACCTCGTCGTGAATCGGATGAAGGCGTGGCAGGGTTCCCTTGGAATCTCCGAGTACCAGGGCATCGTGAGCCCCGACTACGAGGTGCTTAGGCCAACTACTCCTGAGTATGACCGCCGCTTCCTCCATACTCTGCTCCGGTCACGCGTTCTGATCGACCAGTACGCCCTTCGTTCCACAGGCATTCGCCCGTCCCAGTGGCGCCTATATTGGGACGAGATGAAGACGATCGAGCTCTCTCTGCCCGAAGTCCAGCAGCAGCGCACCATCGCCGACTACCTCGACCGTGAGACTGCCCGCATCGACACGCTCATCGAGGAGCAACAGCGTCTGATCGAGATGCTCCGAGAGCGACGAGCCGCGGCGATTATTGATGCCTTCGCAACGATGAGAGGCGATGAAAAGGTGCTCGGGGAAGGATATGAGCCGATTCCATGGCTGCCCGAGCTACGGATCAAACGAGCTCAGATGCGTCACCTTTGCACGATCGGCACTGGTTCGAGCGACTCAGCCGACGCCGTCGACGAGGGGTATCTGTTCTTCGTTCGTGGAGATCAGCCTCTGGCACTCGACCGCTACGAGTTTGATGCTGAAGCCATCATCACCGCTGGCGACGGCGCTATGGTCGGCCGGTCGTTTCACCACTACCGGGGCAAGTTCGCCGCCCATCAACGTGTGTATGTCTTGCGCGACTTCGCTGGGGTCTTCCCGCGTTATCTCTTCTGGTACTTCTCCACTTACTTCATTCGAGTAGTGGGCGATGGCGGAGCACAGGCGACGGTACCCTCTGTGCGAATGCCCATGATCGCGGGAATGCCTGTGCCGATTCCTCCGCTGGATGAGCAGCGCCGCGTGGCGGAGTACCTCGACGAGCAGACTGCCAAGATTGACACGCTGATCGCCGAGACTGAACGGTTCATCGAGCTCGCCCATGAGCGCCGGGCGGCGTTGATCACGGCTGCGGTGACTGGTCAGATCGACGTGCGGGAGATGGTGTGATGGCCGCTCACAAGGAGGTTGTCTTCGAGTCCGAGATCTGCGCCCACTTGGAAGATCACGGGTGGCTGTACTCGGCGAAGGACACCGGGTACGACCGGGAGCGGGCACTGTTCCCCGAGGACCTGTTCGCCTGGCTGCAGGAAACTCAGAAGGCGGCGTTCGAGAAGGCGTTGAAGGCGGCGGGGTCGCCGGCGAAGTTCCTCGACGTGTTGACCACGGCGCTCGACAAGCCCCTCGAGCATGGTGGCGGGACGCTGAACATCCTGCGTAATGGGGTGCCCTACATCGGCGGCGGCCGGTTGAAGATGGCGCAGTTCCGCCCCGAGACCAGCCTCAACGCGACCACCACCGAGCAGTACGCGGCGATGCGCGTGCGGGTGATGCGCCAAGTGCATTTCTCCACCGCTGATCAGCGCTGCATCGACCTGGTCTTCTTCATCAACGGGATTCCGGTTGCCACGGTGGAGCTCAAGACCGACTTCACCCAGTCTCTCGACGAGGCGATTAACCAGTACCGCAAGGACCGCAATCCCATTACCAACGGCCGGCCGGAGCCGCTCTTGTCGTTTGGACACCGGGCGCTGGTGCACTTCGCGGTCTCCAACGACCTCGCCGCGATGACCACCCGGCTCGAGGGCGAGAAAACCCATTTCCTGCCGTTTAACGCCGGTTACGAGGGCGGCGCCGGCAACCCTCCGGCCAAGGACGGGCGATCGGCGACCGCATACCTGTGGGAGCGGGTCTGGGAGAAAGACTCCTGGCTGACCATTATCGGGCGGCTGATGATCGTGGAGACCAAGGAGGAGTGGGATCTCGCCACTGGGACATCGGTACGCCGGACGAGCATGTTGTTCCCTCGGTTCCACCAGTGGGAGGCCGTGACGAACGTCGTCGCCGCCATCCGCGAAGAAGGGGTCGGCCACCGTTACCTGATCGAGCACTCGGCCGGGTCGGGAAAGACGAACACCATCGCCTGGACCGCGCACCGGCTCGCCCGAATGCACATCGACGACAAGAAGGTCTTCGACTCGGTGCTTGTGGTCGTGGACCGCACCGTGCTCGACGGGCAGCTCCAAGACGCGATCCGGCAAATCGACGGATCCGGGAAGATCGTCGCCACGATCAGTCCCGAGGACGTCCGCAAGGCGGGTGCGAAGTCAAAGTCAGATCTGCTGGCAACCACGCTGAAGGACGGGGCACTGATCATCGCGGTGACGGTCCAGACCTTCCCCTTCGCCCTCGACGCAATCCGGGCCGACTCATCGATGAAGGATCGACGGTTCGCGGTGATCGCCGACGAAGCGCACTCCTCGCAGTCCGGTCAGATCTCCTCCAAGCTCAAAGCCGTTCTGACCGCGGAAGAGGTCAAAGAGATAGAGGAAGGCGGCCAGGTCGACGTCGAGGCGATACTGGCCTCGGAGATGGCCGAGCGGGCCGGGTCGGAAAACATCTCCTACCTCGCCTTCACCGCAACACCGAAGAACAAGACCCTCGAACTGTTCGGCCGCAAGGGCATCGACGGGAAGCCGACCTCGTTCCACCTCTACTCGATGCGGCAGGCAATCGAGGAGGGCTACATCCTCGACGTTCTCACCGGGTACCAGACCTACGACACCGCGTTGAAGATCGCCGGCAACGCCACGAACGGCAGTGGCGATGAGGTGGAGGAGTCCGCGGCGCACAAGGGGTTGATGCGGTGGGTGAAGCTGCACCCGACGAACATCAGCCAAAAGGTGCGGATCATCGTCGAGCACTTCCACACCAACGTCGCTCACCTGCTCGAGGGCAAAGCGAAGGCCATGGTCGTGACCGACTCTCGTAAGGCCGCGGTGAAGTACAAGAAGGCGATCGACGCCTACCTCACCAAACGTGCGGCGCTGGATGCCTCGTACAACTACCGCACCCTGGTCGCCTTCTCCGGATCGGTGACGATGGACGAACACGAGCAGTGGGCATCGGAGTGGGGTCCGCAGCCGAGCAAGGACGACGAGTTCACCGAGGCCAACATGAACCCGGGGGCCGGCTCGGACCTGGCCGCCGCGTTCAAGGGCACCACGTACACGATCATGCTGGTCGCCAATAAGTTCCAGACCGGGTTCGACCAACCGCTGTTGTCGGCTATGTACGTCGACAAGAAGCTCTCCGGGGTCACCGCCGTGCAAACGCTCTCCAGACTGAACCGCACCCACCGCACCGCAAGCGGGGAGCGCAAGCGCAAGACGTTCGTCATCGACTTCGTCAACAAGCCCGAGGACATCCGAACCGCGTTCGAGCCGTACTTCACCGGTGCCGCCATCGAAACCGAGACCGACCCGTATGTTGTCGCCCACCTGGCGACCAAGCTCGCCCAGCCCGGGATCTACACCCCAGAGCAGGTGCGCGATGTCGCCGAGTTGTGGGTCTCCCGCAAGGGCAACAACGCGCTTTCGGCCGCGATCAGCCCGGCCAAGCACGAGTTCGCCCGCCGGTATGCCGCCGCGCTCGAGGCCGACGACACGGTCACGCTCAACTCGCTCGACCTGTTCCGCAAGGATGTGTCCACCTACGTCCGGCTGTATGACTTCATGAGCCAGATCGTCGACTACGGCGACCCATACATGGAGATGCTGTCGATCTTCCTGCGGCTTCTGGACAGGGTCATCGCGGACTCTGCCTGGGCCGCGGAGGTAGATCTCTCCGACGTGGTCCTGGTCGGGGTCAAACACACCAAGTCCGACGCCGTCGACATCTCACTCACCGGTGACGGCCAGCTCAAGGGAATCAGCGCTGCCGGCACCGGAACCAGGAAAGAGCCAAAATTCGTTGCCCTGCAAGTCGTCATCGACAAAATGAACGACCTCTTCGGCGCCGAAGCATTTACCCAGTCCCAGGTCCGCGAGTTCGTCCAAGGATTGGTACAACGCCTCCTGGCGTACCCCGACCTGGTCAAACAGACCACGGTCAACTCCAAGAAGCAGTTCATGGAATCGCAGGACTTCCAGTCAGCGGTCATCGAAGCCGTCGTGGACAACCAAGAAGCCCACAACACCATGGCCGACTACTTCTTCAGCGATGGCCCCGCCATCAACGCCGTCATCACCGCTCTCGCAGACGCCTTCTACGAATCAGCGATCGACCAGTGAGACTGCCGACCGCGGCGCAAGAAAGAGCTCCGTGCCCCGACAGCGCCCGAGGACCGAGAAGCCCGATACCGCCCACCACGCTGCCGCGACGCAAGCAGCGTTTATCGCCCCCGCGAAGACCATTCGGTCGAAGTTGCGCCGAGACCGCAAGACCAAGTGAGCCAGCCCCTGGCCCCAATGGCATCTATCACCAGGCCGCAGAGTCACTCTCATCCGATGACGGGTGCTGCCTTCCACGAGCCTCCGCGCGGTCACGCAATCTCCCGCCGATGCGCTTCGCCTGGTTGTTCGAGACACTCGTGAAATCGATCGACGTGTGCCCCTTGAGGCACGGCTTGGGGGTCGACGGAGAACTCTCGTCGTAGATGGAACGCAGTCCCTGCTTTTCCACATCTCCGACCGAGACTGCCCAAACTCCAACCGATTCGAACTCGAAAGTCTCGGTGAACTCCTTGAAGCTGTCCTCCGCTGACACCTTGTCCTCACGTGCTGTCGACAACTTCTGCTGATCCTTCGGCGTAGGTCGGAATGCCTGCGAGGTCAGCTCGCCGTCCACAATCCACGTGGGGTGGGCATTGCGCCAAAGCAGCTCTTTCTGCTCGCTGAGATGCTCCTCGCCGTCGGCAAGCTGACTGTCGTCACTCACTGATCGCTTCCTTCACAAAGTCGGCTACGCCGTCGGGATCGTCGTCCTGAAAGCTGCGGTCTTCACCGTCATCATCGTTTGCCCGTCCATACCAGCAGGCCTCGAGCGAACCGGAGTTGAGAATCTCTACCTCCACCGCACGGGAAGACGTACGCCATTCGAGCTGGATTCCGCCGTCAGCAGACGGGTAGATCACAGGCGCCGGCACCTCAACATCGAGCGCAGCGAACAGGATTCTTTGGCCCCTCTCGATCACCTCGCTCGATGGCGGCTCCGACCCCGGATGAAGCCAGTTCTCTCCGAGACCGGCAAGATCACGCAAACGTTCCGACCATGCCTGCGGCAACGCAGGTTCGACGTGCAGCACATCCGTGATCTTCACGATGACGCCGCCGCGGTTCTGCACTGCGATCACGCTCATAGCGACCGGCGGCGCAGTCTCGGCGTAACCGAGGTAGCTGTGCAGCGCATCGAACACCGACGAATCGGAGAATGTGGCCTCAATCTTGCGCGGAGAAAGGTCCTCGGTCACGGTCACGTTCACGTGAGGCGGGGTGGAAGACAGACCGGTCACCTGCCCGACGACCACCGTCTCGATCTCCAGCTCATCCAACCTTGCCAGTTGCTGAATGCGCGAACGAGTTTCGGCCGTTAGGACAGCGCGCTTTGGGTCGTCAGCACTGTCAGCCAGCTCGATACGCTCCCTCTCCCGCAAACTACGGCCGAATTGGGCTAATGGCTTGATAGCTGCTGGAGGAAAAGATGCAGGAATACGGTGACCTGTTGCGATGTCCCCTAGCGCGCTGTTAACCAGGCGTCGCGCATCGTCGTGCCAGTCCGCACTCTGGAAGAGTCCGCCATCGTCCATTTTCGGCCGCACAAGAACCGGAATCTGACTACCCCGATCGACTCGAGTCAACCGGAGATCAAATGCTTCATTAAACCCCCGAGGAACACGTTGCCGTTTCGGGTGCGCTCGGATATACAGCTCGCGTGCTACTGCGCTGACAAGCAGGGCGTACCGCTCCAGCTCAGCGGCCGAAACCACCGGTAAACCCTCTGCGACGTCGAATCGACCGCCAGCAAGCCGCAAGTACCCAAAGGGGGTCACGTCTTCGACGGTCATGCGAGCAGTCTAGTCATCCCGCTAGCGGACGGGCTTTGGACGCCGGAAACGCAACATTGTCCGCAGCGCCCTGCTGCTGATCTACAGATTCCCAGCCCTCGAAGCATGCGCGAGCGCCAAATTATCGCGCACAGCTAAATCGGCAGCGCCGATAATGTTGCATTCTGAAAAGTCTGCAGGTCAGGTTGGTGAGCCAGCGACCGGAGCGGGCTCACCGCGCTTGTGATGTTTCGATGCCTTGCAGCCTCATCACGCGAGAGGATCGAATCAGCGCCTGTCGACGTGCTCGCGCGTACCCAGCTCGATTAGGAGCAGTCGTGACTCACCCAGATGCGCAGTCTCGTGAACGTCCGGCACTTTCTGTTCGGCGCGCTATCGCAGCTCACGACGCGGTCATCCCGGCTCGTATGACCGGCGACGAGCCCCTCACCGTCGGCGGTGAACAACTCGCCGGCGGCCCAGTGATCGACTTCTGGCGGTGGTCGATGTCGAGCCTGCTCGACAACACTGTCCGCGGCCTGTTCGCCGAGTATCTAGTCGCCCGTGCTCTCGGAGTCACTCACGCCGGTGTACGCGTTGAATGGGACGCCGTCGACATCGTCGCTGAAAGCGGACTGCGGGTGGAGGTCAAGTCGGTGTCGTTCCTACAGAGCTGGGCACAGACTCATGCCTCCACCCCCACCGTCAACATCCCGGAGACCCTCGCTTGGGATGCTCAGACCGGCCGGTATGACCTCGAGTCTCGCCGTCAAGCCGACGTGTACGTCATTTGCATCCTGGACGTCACTGACGTGGCCGACCTGGACCCGCTGAACCTGGACCACTGGCGCTTCCTCGTCGTACCTACCCACGTTCTCAACACTCAAGTTCCAGGACAGAAGTCGATCGTCCTCCACCGCCTGGCCGCGCTGCCCGGCGTCACCGAGTGCACCTACACCGAACTTCGGAACACCGTGGAAACGGCAGGACCCTCTTGACCTGAATCTGGAGATGGAAGCTCCGTCTTTGGCCGAGGTGGCTGACCGACAACTATGGATCTGTCGTTCCCGAACGTCCAGAACCCCTGGCCGATACTGGTCAGGTGAGCTCGGGGTGAGCGTGCTGCATTAGCCGATGAATGTGGTCGGAATCTGCGGACCACTCCGCAAGCTCATCCGTCCAAGCTTTTCGAATGTTGAGGCCGTACTCGGGCGAACTCTTGCCCCCGACGTAGTCATAGTTGGTCAGCGGTGGACGAGGAGACCTCCACTCGGTGGCGGGGACGAAGTACACCTGCGGCTGATCATCGAGAGAGTTGCCGTAAACGACAAGGGCCAGAACCGTCCAGGGCTCCAACGCGAACGTCGACTTACGCATGAACACATAGCTACTGGTGGTGTGCCGGACAGCCTTCACCTGAACCGCGACGTGGCGGCCATCCCCAACGTCGACGAGGAGATCCACGCCCCTGTCATCGGCAAGCGGCCGGTACACCTGATAGCCGAGCAGGGCGATACGACTCGCTATCAGCAACTCAGCAGCAGCCCCAAGCGCCAGCTTCTGCGGAGTCGCTGGAACCTTCGGGACCTGCGCCTCAGCAAGCGGCTCCTCATTCACCATGCCAACTATTGTCGGTCGTCGACATCAGGCTCGAGGAGGATCGAGCAGACCTGGCGATTACGGGATCGCCACTTCGGCCGGAATCCACGCGGTCAAAGCTGCTCGGGAGTGGCCGGCACATATCGTCCGGCGTTTCCTAGTTTGGCGGGTTCGCCGATAAGTCGCGTTCCGACAATCCGCCTCCGGCTCGCTCATCTTCGGCATCTCAAGGTCGTCCCTCAGACGTGGCCGCGCCTTCACGGCCACGCCGATAGCCGCACTACGGCCAGCGCGGCGATCGGCAGGATCCAAGGCCCCGGCGTTCGCCTCGGCTCGTGCGGCCGTTTGAAGCCTGATGCTTGAGAGGTTCACTCCCCTAGTTTTCTAGGGCTGGGCGCCCTGTGTCGTTGTAGAGGTCGATGTAGCGGTAGACGGTGGCACGGCTGACTCGTGCGCGTTGAGCGATCTCGGTGACGGTGTAGAGACGGTTTCCGTGCTCATCCGCAGCGCCGTAGAGGTCCATGACGACCTTGAGGATCTTGGAGTTCTTGATGGGTGGCCGTCCTGGCCGGCGTCCGGTGGACGAGGCTTTCTTGATCCCGGAGCGGATGCGTTGGGAGCGTCCGGTGGTGTTGACGTCGTCGAGGGATTGGATGGTACGCAGGAAGATGCGTTCGGGGTCCTGGCCGGTGTGGATCTGCTTGTCGAGGATGTGCAGATGGGCCCCGCGGTCGTCGATGGCGGTGACGTGGTCGACGAGGGCGGTGGCGTGGCGGGCGAGTCGGTCGAGGCTGGTCACCACGAGGGTGTCGCCAGCGGCGAGGACTTCGAGGGTTCTGGTCAGCTGGGGTTGGGCGGCGCCGGTCTCACGGGCGTCGTCGACGAGGATCCGTTGGCAGTCGCCCTCAGTGAGTGCCTCGTGCTGCTCTTCGGGGTCGGGATCGGTGGGATAGATCCGCCCGTATCCGATCCTCATGGTGGTGAATGTAGCAACCCTTTCGCCCCGGCCCCTTCGTGTGCAGGGGCCGGGGCGCAGGGTTGCTCAGGCGGCGGAGGGGTAGGTGTCCTCGTTTAGGTCTCGGGCTTGCTCGATGGCGTGGGCGACTGCGTTGATGTCGTCCATGAGGTCCCAGTCTCGGACGTGGTCCCTGATGCATGCCGCGCCTGTGGTGATGAGATCCCAGCCGGTGCTGACGAAGCGGGCATCGAGTCGGTTCTCGTCGAGGAAGACCTCCGGTGCACGGCCCAGCCGGGCGTCGGTGATGAGCGAGACTGCCTGTGCGCGCTGGTGGTGGTTGCCATCGACCAGGCGCAGCTCGAGTTCCGGCTCGCTTCCCTGCTCGACGGCGGTCGCGAGTGTGTCCAGCTGGAGGTAGGTGGCTGCGGTGTCGTCCGCGTCGAACCCGAGCCCCACGACGAGGAGCTCCTCGATCGGCCGGACCGCACCGTTGATCAGGGCCCATGCCTCATCTCGTTCCCCGAGGTCGAGCATGAGCGCACCCAGGTGGACCAGACTGCTCGTGCGCTTGAGGTAGCTGGCCAGGGCCAGAAACTGGTCCCGCTCCTGCTCGGTTGACCACTCGCTGAGAGTCGACTCGGTGATGATGCCACCCAGGGCCACCTTGACGATGCCGGCGACCTCCGCCAGGGCACGGCGGTCGCTGGGCGCATCGGTGACGGCGTCGCAGAGGACTTCGGCGATGTTGTGGTTGGTCATGGCGTTTCTCATTTCCTGGTTGGGTGTGTCGATCAGTGATCAGGGCCGCCGGCACCGTGAGCTGGTGTCGGCGGCCCCTGTTGCCTGGGGTGGCGTGTGGTTACGCGGCGAGCTGGTGACCTCGAGGGGTCGCGACCTTGTGGAAGGTCTCGGACCCGAGCCAGTGGCACCAGCCGGGCTTTCCATTGCGCTGGCGGACCCAGAGGCCGGAGCTTTGCCCTTCCCATCGGGCGAGCTCGATGTGCGCTCCCGGCTTGACCACGGCCCGGTCCACAGCTGGTTGCAGGTCGCGATCGGCCGAGAACACCACCACCGTGTCCACCTTCGGGTTGGCAGCCTGTTCGACCACTTGCATCCCGAGCTCCATGTCGACGCCCTTCTCGCTTCCGTGCTGCCAGTGGTTCTCGAAGGCGATGACCTGGACGCGCTTGTCGCGCTGCCAGAACCGGATGTTCTGGTCCGCGACCATCCGCGCCCGCGGATTCTGCGCCCGGTGATGAACTCCGATCACCACCGTGACCGAAACGATCCGAGACGGGCGATTGCGCTGACCTGCGATCTCGTCGGCGAGCTTGCCGAAGTCGATGACGTACTGGTCGATCTGATCCCCGAAGTCCAGGACCTGGTCCGCACCCCGCAGGGCGTTCCATCCGTCGATGACGACAGCCACGTTCTGGGGCATGGAGATGACAGCGTTGTTCTGATTCATTTCGTGTCCTTTCGACGACCATGTTTTGGTCAATTATTTGATACAGACAGTGAAGACAACGGATTATTGATGCGGATTGTTCTTTACCTATTAATTCGTCTCTGTTTAGTTTTTCTCAGTGCTCCAAGCCGCGCGCTTTCGACCACCCTCACTCGCCCTCTTACAACTCCAACTCTACCGATCGAACTCCGTCTCGCAAGCGGACAGCGGCGCCACATCGGCCAGCCGGAGCGTAATTTTCTACACAGTTTACGGACGCTCTGACCTGCGCTGACAATACTCTTTGGCCGTTCCTGGACGCGCCGTTATATGTAATGATCTTGGTTCATAATCCAGTAATAACCCGGGAAATGATCGCGGGTAATTTCACTTCATATGAATTAATAAAATAGGTATCCGAGATGTCGTTAACTAGGATTTTTATTACAGGGCGTAAATCCTGTTCTTCTTCCTTTCGGGGCGTCGCAGGCCTTCCATCTGCAGCTTTCCCCTTCCGGGGCCTTGTGGCCCTGCTGCCGACCGCGAGCGCGATCGACTGATCCTCGGCGGAAGACGAGGCCCAGCCGATGCCCCCAGGCGCCTGCCCGAGGTTGCACGGAGTTCGACCGCGGCACCTCGACAGGGCCTGCGACGCCTCGATCGGACAGTTATCAAATCGTGACCAAGTTTTTGGCAGAGAGGTGCCGACGGCGGGCCCAGATCCCTCCCAGACCGCAAGAAAGGGCCCCAGCCACGCCACGACCGGGCTTCGTAGCCGAAGGAGCTCGCACTGCTGCCGGCTGCACAGAGACACACCGGGCCGAGCGGGCCATCTCACTGCCCGTGGCTGGCGTGGAGGATCTGGGCTGCGTGCAGACTTCAGCTACCGCACCTTTCGCGAGCGGCCGCTGGGGGTTGACCGCACGGCAACCGCCAGGCAGTGCGCGATGGGCTCCGGTTCCCCTACCTCGGGAGCACCTTCCGGCAGACGTGTGGTCGGTAGTCAGTAGCTTTTTCCGGCTCGGCTCTGATCCGAGACCTCGATGGGGCCGATCCCGGTTTCGAGTGGTCGCCGGAGTGCTCCGTGGCCCCGCACACGCGGGCACCGGCAACCCGGGATCGCTCGATCGACGATCAGCGGTGCATGAGGCGCCCCTGCCGACGTCGGGGCTGCGCCCGTCGTGAGCCAAGGAGAAGGTTCTCGGCCGATCAATGCCCGCCACGAGGGTGTGGCCAGCAACGGCATATTCCGCTCAGCGTTCACTGCCGCCCGACTCGCAGTTGTAATGACCGGTTACTACGAGTGGCAGGAGGCCCTCGAGGACGGCAAGAGGGTCAAGAACCCCAGCTATGACCACGCCCCGGGCGACGAACTCTTGCTCATCGCCGGCTTACTGGCCTCCATAAGGACGGGCGCCCGCCGTGAGAACGGGCGGGATGCCGGGGCCGCATTCCTCACAAACAGGGACAGCCCCCGCGCCGGGTGCGGCGCGAGGGCTGACAGAGGATCGAGGGCTGACAGAGGCTTAAGCCTCAGTAGTAGTAGCCCCCGCCGAGCCCCTCGACCGAGGCCAGGCTCCCCGTGAGCGAACCAATGAACGCGAACTGGCTCGTAAGAGAGAGGAGTGGTGCCAGCACGATGGACCCGATAACGGCCCCAACCTGCTCATAGCCGGTGCCGGGCAGACCCGGGAACAGCGGGACATTGAGGTCAATCGGGGGCATAAGAACTCCTAAATGTAGTGGAATCTTTATATTAGGCCATCGGTCCGACAGGAGGCTCCGCAGACCTGTACTAAGCCGTCTTATGCGGCATCGGAATCGTCATAGACCGCGGCGGCGAGCGCTCCACTCCGCTGGGTACTGAAGGCGTGACAGCCTCCCGGGAGGGTGCGATGCGCTTCGATTCTTGAAGCTCGGGAGTACCGTCCGGCACATGTGTGGTCGGTACTCGGTAGCCATTTCCGGCTCAGCTCTGGTTGAGGACCTCGGGCTGGACGGGACAGAGCCGGGGTTTGAGTGGTCGCCGACGTATTCGGTGGCGCCTCGCACGCGGGCGCCGGTGATACGGGATCGCCTGGTCGGCGAGCATCGGGTGCGTGAGGCGTTCCTGCCCACGTGGGGGTTGCGCCCGTCGTGGGCCAAAGAGAAGGGCCCGCGGCCGATCAATGCCCGACTTGAGACTGCGGCATCCAACGGGATGTTCCGCTCAGCGTTCGCCTCTGCCCGTGCCGGCGTCTTGATGACTGGCTACTACGAGTGGCAGGAAGCGGTCGAGGACGGCAAGAAGGTCAAGAATCCCAGCTACGTGTATGCCCCAGGTGACGAGCTCCTGCTCGCTGCGGGCCTGTTGGCGTTCCACCGGGACGGCGCCGACGAAGAGTGGCGGACGACGTTCACGATTATCACCCGCACTGGCGAGGATGCGGCTGGCGAGGTCCACGATCGGATGCCCGTGTTCTTGAGTCCCGCGGCGTGGGATACCTGGCTGGCCCCGGAGAAGGTCGCCAAGGACGAGGCCAGCACGCTGCTCGACCTACTCGACGTCGAGTCCCGGACGGTGGCTTCGACGCTTCAAACGCGTCCGGTATCGCGGGCGGTCAACAACGTTCGCACCCTGGATCGGCACGATTCCGGCCTCATCCAGTCGGCCACCTGACCCCTGCCTCGGCTGGCGGCCGGCGGCCGGGGCAGCGTTCAAACCTGGCGTGGCCCTGATTACTGCTTGCGGTGCCGCTCGGCCAGGGTGTGGCCGGCCCGGTGACGGGGTTTGCCGTCCGCTCCGTGGCGGTGGCGGCGGGGGTCGCGTGCGGCTCGGCGCAGGTCTCGGAGTAGTTCCGCGGTACGGTCGTCTCCGAGTTCAGCGATTGCGTCTCGGTAGGCGCCGTGCGCGTTGGGGTCCAGGGCTGGGAGTCCGACGACGGCGCGGTGCCAGCCCAGTATTTCGAGGAACAGCTGCTCCCCTACTTGGTCGGCTGCTCGGCGGATCCGGTCTAGCAGCTCGTCCATGCGGCGCACGGTATCGGGCGGCTCCGACAGTGCCAGTTAGCGCAGGTCGCGGCCTGCGATGAGTCCGGTGATGAAGTCAGCGACGCGACCGGCTTCGGCGTCGGTGAGGTCGTACTCCTGGCCGGCGACGAGGGTGCGGGCAGGGCCGAGTGGTTCGAGTCCGTAGAGGACTCGGGTGGTGGCGGCCAGGGCTGCGCGGTCGGCGATGGCAGTGACGGTGCAGTCCAGGGCGGCGGCGATCGCCTCGAGCTGGTCCCGCGGGATCGTCGGGGCGTAGGCGTCCCGGCCTCGCGCGGCGGGGACGCGGCCGCGTTCCCACAGGCTCACCTGTCCCCCGCTGACGCCGATCGCGACAGCGAGCTTGAGTTGGGACAGGCCTCGTTCGAGTCGGGTTGCGCGGATGGCGTGGCCGAGGGATCGGGCTTCGTCGGGTGTCACTGTCTCCCCTCCCCTGGCAGGTCGTGGCGGACGTTGGTGATGGCCGACCAGTTTCCGTGGTGGCAGGCGACGTCGAGCACGGTGACGGTCGGGGCGGCAGTGGTGTCGCGGTGGGCGTCGAGGCGGTTCTCGAGGTCGATCAGGGCGTGCAGCTCTGTGGGGCCCGTGCCGATGATGAACGTCATGCTTGCTCCCCTCCCCTGCTGGTGAGGGCGGCTCGGCGTTCGGTTTCGCGGCGCATGGCGCGGCCGTGGTTGAGCAGGATCTCGAACAGGTCGCCTGTGGGCGCTTCGCTGGCGGCGCGGGTGAGGTCGGCGGCGGTGCGGGCGAAGGTGCGGCGGTAGCTGGCGTCGAGGACGTCTGCGGCGAGGGTGCGCAGGCCGACGGTGGGGGTTCCGAGCAGGGCGACGGTCTGGAGGGCGTCGGCCAGGAGCCGCCCGTGGTGGCCGGCCATCCGTCCGGCACTGGTCAGGGCGGCCAGGACGCGGGG
The DNA here is from genome assembly GCF_014145095.1 of Dietzia sp. SLG310A2-38A2. GTDB lineage: Bacteria > Actinomycetota > Actinomycetes > Mycobacteriales > Mycobacteriaceae > Dietzia. Next base: position 24,758 of record NZ_JAALDX010000496.1, read on the forward strand.
GGCGTGGTGGGGTTCGCCTGAGGCGATGAGGTCAGAGATGACCTGATAGAGATCGCCGTAGCGGGGTCCGAGGAAGTCGCGTGCCTCGAGGTGGGCGGTGATGTGCTGGGCTTCGGTGGTGTCGGTGGTGTGCAGGAGTGCGCACAGTAGGGCGGCTTCGGGGTCGAGTTCGGGGACGGTGGGTGCGGCGTCTGCGGCGGCGAGGTCGTCAACGTCGACCGGGTCGGCGGTGGCCTGCGGGTCCTCGGTGGTCACGGTGCCCATTGTCAGTCCTGTCGTCGTGTGGTGGGTCAGGCGAACAGGTCGAGCTGTTGCGGCTCGTCCTCGATGGTGGTCGCGGCGTCCCAGATTGGTGCGGCCAGCAGTCGCAGGAGCGTCTCCAGCTCCGCGACCGTCTGACGCTGAGCGTCGGTGCGGCGGTGGAGGACTCCGGGGGTCTGGTCTCCCGCCATTGCGCGGCACCACTTGCTGTCGGTCGCGCGGAACGTGTCGATGAACTCGGAGGTGGCGTACCGGCTGACGTGGCGCCGGACCTGGGTCCAGGTGACGTGTCGGTCCGGGTCACCGTCCCACGGGCGCCTGGTCCCGATCCAGATGGACAGCCCTCTCCTGCGGTACTCGTACGCGAGTCCTCCGCCGTATCCGGAGGACTGGCTGGCGACGATGCTGGGGATCTCGGTGTCGGGAGATGCGGCAAGTCGTCCGAGGCTGTGCAGGGACTTGGTCTTGCGGAGGTAGTGGAGGTAGTGGAGGTCGGTGTGGTCGAGAGCATGCATGTCGAGGTCCTTTCGGGGTGCCCGTCTGCCTCGCGGCGATGGGCGGTGGTTCGAGGGGGTCAGCCGTAGATGACGTCGCCGAAGATGCCCATTTGGAGTGCCATGTCGGCGTTGGTGGCGTCGATGTCGCCTCGGTCGCCGTTGGTGCGGTTGGCGTCGCGGAAGTCGTTGTCGATGCTGGTGGCGGCGAGGAGGTTGGCGCCCCGGGCGATGGTGTCGAGGGAGATGGAATGCTCGTCGCCGGTCTCGTAGTCGCGGACGGTGGCGGCGTAGCAGTCGGCATGCTGGAACGGTCCGAGGTACTCGCCCTCGGGTTCGGTCCCGGTCTGGTCCTCGAAGTGGGTGACCTCGGCCCAGTAGCCGATGCCTCCCTCGATGGCAGTGGTGAGTACGTCGACCAAGAACTGGGTGCGCTCGGGGCTGCGTGCGGCGGCGAGGGACTTGAGCCGGTCGGGGCGGAAGCCGCTCCAGTGGTCGTCGCCGTCGACCTCGACGATGGGGGCGGCGCTGTAGCCGAGGGTGTTCATCACGTAGTCGCGGGCGGCGTGATCGGTGGTGAGGTCGATCGTGCGGTAGCTGAGGCCGGCCTTGTCGAGGGCTCGGATGGTGCCGTCGCACTGGACGCAGTCCGGCTTGGTGTAGACGGTGATGCTCATGGTGTCCTCCTGGGGTTTCCG
>NZ_JAALDX010000496.1:26220-27105 GCF_014145095.1 Dietzia sp. SLG310A2-38A2
ATGGGCTCCCTCTCGGTATGCCTCAATACTAACACTAGTGCCACTAGTGGCGCAAGCGGTAAACGCCTCTGTCCTGCGCTTTTTCGGAAAGTGTCGCGGCGCTGCGCTCTCTCGCGCATGGCCCCCCTTTCCCTGACACCTGCCGAAAATGGCGTGGAGCGGACGGAGTCAAGCGAGGGAACGGCGGCGGAGACAAGAAGGTCGGGGCGAAATAAGCGAGCGCAGCGAGCGCGCCCCGGGCTTGTTGGCGGAGCCGGCGCACCCGCAGGGTGCCGACCTTGACGCCGGGAGTGGAGCGCCAATGATCGGCGTGGCAGGGAAAGAGGGCTACCCACCTGGTCGCCCCCGCCTGCCGGTCAGCGCACCTGGTCAGGGTTGGCGTGCGGGAGGAGCCGAAGGATGTTGCACGCGGGAGCTGGGGCTGGATCCACCTTCCCCGGTCGGGCACATGGTGTTGCCGTTGTTCTAGGTTCTGTCCTTGGCGTTGAGTTCGGTGTCCGGTGCTGGCGAGTAGTGCCCGAGTCCGTTGGCGGTGAAGTATCCGCCGGTGTAGTGGCCATCGTCCGAGGACAGTCCGTGGGCGAGGGCGTACACCTGGGCGGCGAGGTCGTCGGCGTCGAGGTGTCCGGCGCTGGTGTGGTGGGGCGTCAGGATGGCCCGGTTGCCGTTGATCTGTGCGGGTCGTGCCCGCCGGTCGCCGTCTCTGGCGAGACGCAGTGCCTGGCGGGTGACGTCGTCGAGGGTTCCGTGGAGCAGCTCGGTCATTTCGCCGAGGTTGCCACGTGCCTGGCGGGCCGGCGGTTCGGCGCGGAGTCTGATGGGGGCTTTTGTGGACTACTTGGGGGTGTGAAATGCGAGTGAGGCTCGCCCCGTCGGGGCGAGCCT
>NZ_JAALDX010000496.1:27149-37619 GCF_014145095.1 Dietzia sp. SLG310A2-38A2
GGCCTTGTTGGGGGTTCACATGATGGTGAATCCGGTGAACCGGTAGTGGCCGTGTTGGTCCCGCACGATGGTGGCGGCCAGGGCTCGGTACCGGGCGCCCCATGTGATGATCGCGGGGACGTAGAAGACGGTCCGCTTGGGTTCGCGGAGCGCCTGGACCTGCTGGCGGCGGATCGTCACGGCGGTGTCGATTCTGGAGGCGGCGACGAACTCGGCGGCGGCGTTGATGCGGCTGCGTCCCGTAGCGGTGGCGAGGTCCCGGTCGAACAGGTCGCGCAGGCGCCCGCGGCGTCCGTTGATGATCGCCAGGGCGACGGTCAGCATCCGGTGGAGTTCTGCCCATTCCTGGCGGGTGGGGTCGAAACCGTCGTCGCTGATCGGTTCGGGGTTGGCGGGTCGGGGTGCTGCACTTTCGGCGTTGATGCGCTGGGCGCCGAGGCTGGCGACCATGTCGGTCAGCCATTCACGGGCGGTGAGGGCGTCGACGTGGTGGCGGGACAGTTCGTCGTAGGCGGCCTGGATGTGCCCCTGGGCGGGTTCGGTCAGTCCGTTCTCGGTGATCGGGTGCGAGGGGGCGGGAGTGGTGGCCGGCTCGCTACGGGGCAGGGCTCTGACTGTTGTGTCGGTGGTGCTCATGGTGTCCTCCTGGGGTTTCCGGGGGCGCGGTGCCCTCTCGGGGTGATGGGTTGGCGACGGGCCTACCGGCCCGCCCTTCGGGACGGGCCGGTAGCGGGGTTCAGTCGAGTCCGACGAGTCCGTCGACGCAGGCGATGCAGCAGCCTCCGGCGGAGGCGTCGGTGATGATCTCGTTGCACCTGGCGCAGCGGCGGGCGGGGTGCACGAAGGCAAGGCGCCCGTTCTCGTAGTGCCACAGCATTTCGGTGCCGTCGTCGGCGTGCATGAGGCGGATCTCGGCCTCGATGTCGCGATCCTCGGTCTCGAGCGTGAAGGCGTCGAGCAGGGTGCCGGTTGAGTCGGTCATGGTGTCCTCCTGGGGGTTTCCGGGGGATGGTCTCCCTCTCGGTATGCCTCCACTTTAGCACTAGTGCCACTAGTGGCGCAAGGGGTCAAGCGGGCTGATCTGGTTCTTTTCAGGACGGTTGACGCAGGTGAGAGCGAGTTTTGCGCAGGGCTCCCCCTTTCCCTGATACCGGCCCGATTGGTGTGGAGCGGACGGAGTCAAGCGAGGGAACGGCGGTGGAGACAAGAAGACCCGGGCGAAATAAGGGAGCGCAGCGACCGCGTCCGGGGCTTGTTGGCGGAGCCGGCGCACCCGCAGGGTGCCGACCTTGACACCGGCAGCGGAGCACCAAGACTGGCAGGGAGCAGGGAAAGGGACCCCCACCCACCAGAGCCTGGTTGCGGCTCAGACGTCCGGCTCGCAGTCCGGGGCCGGGCCGCTGAGTGGGCCGGGTTTGTGCCGTTCGGTTGAGGTGTCGGTGTCCGGCTCCTGGGCTCGGTACTTGAGGTAGGACGTGGTGAAGTCGTCGGCGGGGGCGGCGTCTTGGGACGTGGTGGGGGCGTGGGATGTGGTGGGTAGTGACGACCATGCCTCGAGGGCTTCGACCTCGCGCTGGCGCATCATCTCGCGTACCTCATCCGCGGTGTCGAATCCGAGTTCCTCGACCAGGGCCGGTGTCGGGTTGAGCATGAGGGACCAGCCGGCGCTGCGGCCCCTGGCCGCGAGTCGCTGTTCCAGTTCGGTCTGTGCCAGCTGGGCGGCATCGGAGTTCTCGTAAGCGGCGAGGTCGTCGTTGATCCCGGCCAGCTCGGTCTTCATCAGCTGCAGCTTCGCTGCCTCGGGGAAGGCCTCGTCTGGAGTGTTGTGCAGCTCGTCGAGCCGTCTGCGGTCGGCGTCTAACTCGGTGCGGGCGGTGTCGATCTGGCCCGGCGCTCGTGCGATCGCGTTCTCGATGCGGGTCATCACACCGTTGGCCATCGCGGCTCGGTTGGTGTTGGCGTCCTCGGCTTCCACGTCCAGGGCTTCGCTGTTGCCGGCGCCCCACAGTCCGAACTTCGAGTCGCTGCGCTGTGGCCAGAGTTGTTCCTGGGTGATGCTGACGCCGGCCATCGGTAGGTCACCGAACCGGAGGATGACCATGTCGTGCTCCATGACGCGGGTGACGTGCAGCGGCACGTCCGCGAAGGTTGCCACGTGGGCCGATTCGTGGGGGCCGGCTCCGCGCAGCTGCACGTAGGCCTCGCGCAGCGACTCGAGTAGGCGATCAGAGGCGTCCTTTCGGACGTTCACCGTGGTCCGACCGATGGTGTAGTCCTTGTTCTCCTGTTCGGCCCAGGCAGTGAGGGCGGGGGCTGCCGCCGAGAGCTGGTCGAGTCGCTTCTCATCGTTGGGGATCGAGCGTGTCAGTGCTGCAAGTTCTTCGCGGCGTGACCGCACCTCGGACAGATGGCTCTCGCGGCGGGCGTCGAGTCCCTCGATGTCTCGTTCCAGCTCCACTCGTCGCAGGTAGCGGTCGTCGCCTGTGGCGATGGCTTTGACCAGCGCGGTGGATTCGGCCAGGTTGTCTGCGGAGAGGTCTTCGATGCTGCGGATTGAGCGGTCGGCGGCGTAGAGCTGCTCGAGGAAGGCGGCTTTGCGGTTGAGGGTCTGCCACATTGCTGTGTCGTAGGTTGCGGTGGCGACGTAGTTGTAGACGGCCACCTGGGGGTTCTGGTTGCCCTGTCGGATGATGCGTCCCTCGCGCTGTTCGAGGTCCGCGGGTCGCCAGGGGACGTCGACGTGGTGCAGGGCGACTGCCCGTGACTGCACGTTCGTCCCGGTGCCCATCTTCTCGGTGGAGCCCATGAGCACGCTGATTCGGCCGTTGCGGCATGCCTTGTAGAGCGCGGCCTTGTCCTCAGGTTTGGGGTGGTCGTGGACGAAGGCGATCTGCTCGGCCGGCAGTCCGCCGGCGATCAGTTCCGCCTTGATGCCGGCGTAGATGTTCCATCGTCCGTCGTTCTTGGGCACGGACCGATCGCAGAACACGATCTGCAAGCCTCCCCTGACGTCGGATGTTTCTCCGAACTCATCGAGGTAGACGGTGTCTCGGGTGGCTTCCCACTCGGTGAGGATCCGGGCGGCGACCTCGCGGGCGCGTCCGCCCTCGGCAGGTGGCGCCAAGTGGGCACTGCGCGGATCGAGGGAGACGTTGCGGCCGTCGTTGGCGATCTTGAGGGCGTTGTCCAGATCCATCCGGCGGGGGTCGAGAGTGTCTGCGCGGTGGCCGAGATCCTGGATGAAGTCCTTGACCTCTTGGTTTGGCTCGAAGTCCACGACGATGTTGCTGCCGGAGCGTTTGACCGGCAAGTCCACTGGAACCTGGTCGCGGGTGACGGCGTCGGTGAACTGACTGACCATGCCGACCAGGTCGCCGACGTTGGCGAATTGACCGACTCGGGTGACCGAGCGCAGTTTGGTGCCCGAGGCGTTGAGCTCGACGGTCTCGGTCGTGTCGGTGAAGTTCTGTCCCCAGGCGTCGATGCTGTCGACACCGGCATGTTCGAGCAGGTCAGGGCGGAGATAGGTTTGCATGACGAACAGTTCGGCGAGCGAATTGGCGACCGGGGTGCCTGTCGCAAAACAGGCCACCCGCTCGACGTAGGCGTCGTCTGGCACTCCCGCGGTCGAGGCCTCTTGCCGCTTGCGGTCACGTAGATAGTCGAGTTTGAGCTTGAGGTCCATTGCCTGATCCGAGCCTGGGTGGCTGAGTTCCTGGACACCGGAGGTGCGGGCGAGGTTCTTGTAGAGGTGGGCCTCGTCGATGAACAGGTAGTCGCAGCCCGATTGCTCGAACGTCAGACCCTCGTCTTTGCGGGTGGCGTCCATTGCCCTGTCGAGATTGGTCTGGGCTTTGGTGATCGCCTTCTCGATCTGCTTCATCGTCGCGGCACTTCCGCTGCTCTCTTTGGTCTCGAGCAGTGCCGATCGCATGGAGTCGATCTGGTTGCTGATGAAGCTGGCGCGGGTCTGGGCCGAGGTCTTCATGCGGGTGAAGGCCGAGAGCGGGACGATGACGATGTCCCAGTCCTGGGCCGCCGATTGGGCGACGAGCTTCTGCCGTCCCTCTGCGGTGGTGCGGCCGGCACCGGAGAGGATGTTGGCGGCCGGATACCACTGGGCCGCTTCTCGGGCGACCTGGTCGACGATGTGGTTGGGGACCACGATCCAGGGCTGGCGGACCAGTCCTAGCCGTCGCAGCTCCATTGCTCCCATCAGCATCGTGCCGGTCTTGCCGGCACCGACGACGTGGTTGAGCAGGACGGTCGGCTCATTGACGATGCGCTCGACGGCGTTGCGCTGGTAGGGGTACGGATTGAACGTCTTGCCCAGGCCGGGGAAGGTTCGTCGTGACCCGTCGTAGGCGGGGGCGACGGTGGCGTTGAACCGCCAGTTGTACTCGGTGAGCAGACGCTCGCGCCGCTCTGGATCGCCGTTGAGGGCCCAGTCGACGAATGCCTCTTGCAGGCGCTCTGCCCGTTGCTTGGCCGCTCTGGTGGCCCCGGCGTGGATGTCGCCGCCGGGGACGGCCTCTTTGTACTCCTTGGACCGGTTGACCGTGATCGACCGGGAGTTCATCAGACAGTCGAGCACCTGCCAGTGGTCGAAGCTGCCCGAGCGGTCGCGCCCCAGGGAGACGCCCTGGTTGGTGAGGGCTTGCTCGCGATCGGTTCCCACGAAGTTGTAGGACCGTGAATAGCGGCCCTGTTGGGGCACGAGGCCGTAGGCGAGCGCATCGGCTTGGTAGCCGTCGTAGTACGTGCTGCCCTCGATGACCCACTCGTTGTTGACGTAGCTGACCGTCACCGAGTCCTTGTCGATGCGGAAGGTGTCAGCGATGAACTGCTCGTAGTCCTCGGGGCTGACCCAGGTGACCCCGAGACGGGCTCGGATACCGTCCTCGATGCGGGCAGGGATAACCTCCCGCAGCGCCGTCACGTTCGCCCGATAGCGGTCGTCGGTGGCCGCCGCGGCGTCTGCCTCCACGAGTTTCACGCGCACATTGCCCGACAGATAGCGGCTACGCGGAATCCACGTGCCGGGGTCATCAGTGGATCGGAACGCCAACGCTTCGGCCTGGAGCTGGTGCTCGACAGTAGCGGTGTCGACGTCGAGGAGCTGTGCGATCCGAGCTGTGTCGACACTCGCGCTTTCGTCCATGCAGACCGCCAACGCGTCCTGGATGGTCTCCGCGTGGTGGATGGGGGTTGCAGGTTCGAGCACGTCTGCGGTGAAGATGGCCGCTTTCCGGCCGATCATGCGCTCCTCGTCGAAGTGCTCCAGCGCTAGGACTGCCTGGAGGTGCGGCTCGTAGCGCAGTGCGCCGCCCAGGTGTGGGGCTCGCTTGGATCGGGCGGCCTTGGGCTGCCACGACTCCTCATCCAAACGGGACCGGATCTCGTCGGGGATGTCGTGCAGGCTCTCGGCGCCGTGGGCGGGACCTTCGGTGTCCAGCCAGGTAGTCAGTGCTGCCTCGAGGCGGGTGTCGTGCTCGGCCTGAGTGACGGCAGGTGGCTCTTTCCAGGTGAACCGGTTGAGGAACCCGTAGCGGGCCACGTAGGCGTCGTAGCGCTCGTTGAGGGCTGCCCGCAGGGCAGCCTTGTCGGCGGGTTCACCGCCATCGCGTTGGATCTGGACCAGCGCCAGCGTGGTGTCGCGCAGCTCGAGGATGGAACGCCACTCAGCGAGTCGACTCCTGGGGCACTTGCTGTCGACCCAGTCGGCCCCCTCGAACCGTTCGATCCGGCTGTCGTTGCTGTTGTAGCGCAGTGTGTCGATGGCGACGTCGCCATATTGCTCGACGGGGACGATGAGTCCGCGTTCGGTAGCCAGAGTCGAGTCGTAGACGACGAGATCCCGGTCGGCGAGCAGGCCTCGGCCGTCGAGGACTGCCGCGTCGATGACGGGGCCGAGGGTGTCGGCGATCTGGCGGTCGAGCGCAGCGTCACTGCGGGCCAGCACGCGCAGCTCGTTCTGTCCGTACATGCCGTGGCCGGCGGTTAGGGTGCCGAGCACGTGATGGGGGCGTTCGAGGAAATACTGGTTGACGGACAGCCGGGCCGGTGGGGCCTGCCCGTCGGCGAGGTCGGTCTGCACGCTGACATCCGCGGTACGGATGAACTGGCGTGTTTCTTCGCTCGGCTCCTGCCCGTGTTCGCGGACGCGGAACACCAACAGGTCGGTGACGACCTCGGTCCCTGCGACCCGGCGGAACGCCCCGGTCGGCAGCCGCACCGCCCCAATCAGGTCAGCTCGATCGGCCATCGCGGTGCGAGCGTCAGCGTTCGCGGCGTCAGCGGTGAACCGACTGGTGAGCAGAGCGACGTAGCCACCCGGGGCGGTGAGATCCAGCGACTTGAGGATGAAGTGGTTGTGGATCGAGTGCTGACCCCTGTTGTGGGCGTCGTCCCATAGCTTGATGTCGCCGAACGGGACGTTTCCGACGGCAGCGACGAAGGAGTTGTCCGGGACCGCGGTGTCGGCGAACGACTCGTTGCGAACCTGGGCGCTGGGATAGAGGGCCGCCGAGACGCGAGACGAGAGGGTGTCGAGTTCCACGCCCACCATCTGCGCATCGGCCGGCGCATGGCCGATGAAAGTGCCACTACCACTGCCAGGCTCGAGGACGAGGCCGCCCTGGAACCCCGCTCGACGGAGGAGGTTCCACGTCTCGGCGACGACGGCCGGATCGGTGTAGTGGGCATTGAGGATGGTGTGACGTGCACGGTTCCACTCAGCAGAGCTGAGTAGCGTTTCGAGTTCGGTGCGCTCCTCGGCGAAGTCGGCCCGCCGCGGGTCAAAGACCTCGGGAACGGCCCCCCAGCCCGACCACTGCGCGATGGCTGCCTGCTCGGCCGGGGTCGCATAGCGGTCCTCGGCGTCAAGGATGCGCAGTGTCCTGATCGCGGCGATGTTGGCCGCGATTCTGGCCTTCTTGCCGGAGGGGACGACAACCTCGCGGGTGGGTGCGTAGTCGACGGGATCGGGCCGCAGATCATCCTGGGTGTCGACCACTCCCCCACCCGCACCGGCGAACGCATGGGCGGCCGGCGCCAGCGCCGGTTCTGGCTGGCGGGATGGGGCGGGCAGTGGCTCGGAGTGGACGTTGATCGTCGTCGGATCGACCGGCGCGGCTCCCGCATCGTCGAAGACTAGGTCGAGTTGCTCGGGCGCAGTCCTCTCGCTTCGGACAGGACGCTTTCTCGCCGCTCCAGTTCCGCCTCTATGAGGTCCGTGAACTGTGCTTTGAGCGGGTCGTCCGGATCCTCCGGTATCGGCTGCGAGTCCTCGTAGCGTGTCTGCATCAAAAAGGCCGCCATCACCCGAAATCGGATTGTCTGCTCCGGCCAGACGTCCTCGGTCAGAGCGTCGATCTCGGGGCTCGGGTCGCCCATCACGTCCGTGTTCGTCCGCCACCGATCCGGGCTGGTCTGCCAGCTCTGATCCGCGACGGTCCCCTCGTACTCCTGGTCGGCCTCCAGCTCCACCTCCTCCCCCAGCTCCTGCCACAGGATCAGTTCCTCGGCCTGCGCTCGTGCTCGATTGCCGATCTGGACGGTCTCCAGATACGGGGGGAAATGCCCCTGGTTGTTCGCTCGGAACTGGGCGATTGCCAGACTCCTGAGCCGGTCGGTCTCGTCGGCGATCATCTCGGCCAGCCTCTCGGCCTCTGACTGGATCGCGGCCTCCAGAGCTTCGGGATTCGGGTACTCCTGGACCCGGCCGAGTTCCTCCCATGCCGCCTGGACGGCTCTGCGGGTCATCTCTGACATGGCTGTCTCCTTGGGTGGCGTCGTCGTCAAAGCTGAATAGGTCCGGCTGGTCTGACAACGGTGCCTCCACGATCGCTTCCGGCGTGGATTCACCATACGATCTCGGCGTGCGTTGGCAGTACTTCTAGCAGTACCTCTGGGCGTGGTGCGGGACGTGCACCGCGATGATTTGTACTCAGTCATTCGCCTCGCCCACCTTCTCTACCGCCCTTCTGGGCGTCCCGGAGTCCACCTCATCGGCCAAGGCCGGCCAGCTGAGATCGGGTTCAACGGCGTCACCAACCAGATACCCGATTTCGTGAAGGCCGGCCGCCACCGAGCCGCCGGTCCCGGACGCCAGCGCAGCGGCTGCTGCACCGATGAGCCGCAGGCAGTCTTCGCGTCTTTGCCGCGCGGCCAACACGGACAGAATCTGTCGGTACTCCCCCACTTCAGGTGGCGAGCTGCCTGCGCCGATCGACGCGGCGAGTTCGTAACCCAGTGCCCGCCCAGACAGCTCGGCCATCGCGTGAAGCTGCGGTTCGGGCACCTCTGAGTGAGTGGACAGCAGGACCGCCTCCGCACGTCGGTGTGCCCCGACGAACACTCGTTGGCGAGGGTCGGCCGCCACTAGTCGGATGTGCGCCGCGAGGTTGGACTTCATCTCGTTTGTGGGAAGGACGTTGGTGGGCATGTCCTGAGTTATACGCCTTTAGTAGGCCTAAAACTAGGCCTGAATCTGCTGACCCACGAACGCAGCAAGTGCCCCTTGTGGCACAAGGGGCACTTGTAACAACAGTGGCACGTGTGGAACTAGTGCCTATGGTGTCACCGCTCTAGTCGGTCGAGCTTCTCGTCGATGGCTTCCCGTATGAGGTCAGCGATGGCGTCGTAGGTACGGGCGTTGGTGGCCCACACGCTCTTGAGCCTTTCGTGGCGCTCCTTGCCCAGCACAACAGACACCTGCCCGGTACGGTCCCAGCCCTTCTTTTTGCTGGCCCCCTGCCTCTGTGAGGCGCCCTGGGGCTCGACCGGGACATTCTGGACGGCCGGCTCCGGGGCGTCCTGGGCGGCCGGCTCTGAGGCTTGCTGCGGAACGGGGCTCAGGTCGCTGAACACCGACCGCTTCCTGCGGTTCGGGGGCTTGGGGCCCTCCGGCAACTTGTCCGCCATGGTCGATCAGTCCTTTCCCGTGATGGTCGTGAGCATGTCGTCAAAGAACCTGGCGACTTCGACGGCGCGTATCTCGGTGAGTTCGTCGAATCCGTACCCGGCAGCGTTCGCTCGCTGGATGAAGGTGAGCCTGGGCAAGGGACGGCCGAGGACCGGGATCTCCGCGTCGCGTGCGTAGCTTTCGATCTCGGACACGAACACTTCCTCGGTCTTGACGTTGGTCCGGTGCCCGTTGATGACGATGCCCGCGATGTCGATCTCGCGGCCCAGTACCCGCCCCAGCTGCTCGTTGGCGGTGTCGATTGTGTTGACGATGCGTCCGACTCCGACGAACCCGGCCGAGGACGGGTCGGTGACGATGATGACCGAGTCCACTGCCGCGAACGCGTTGGTCAGGGTGAGGCCGAGCGCTGCGGGGCAGTCGATCACGACGAGGTCGTAGGCGTCGTCCGGGAGCTGACTGAGTGCTTTGTGCAGCGTCAGCTCGCGCATCATCGCCCCGGTCAGTGTCATCTCCACTGCGACGTAGTCGTCCAATCCAGAGGGCACGAGGTCGATGCCGTCCCGGCGGGTCGGCACGACCGCCTCGACGACGCGCACGTTCATCGACGGGTCCATGACATCGGCAATGGTGACGTCGAACCACTCCTCCGAGCTACGGGCGGTGAGCTGCTGGGTGAGGTTGCCCTGCGAGTCCAGGTCAATACCCAGCGCCTTCTTTCCCCTGGCCGCGGCGGCGTGCAACAGGGACTGCGCGACGGATGTCTTTCCGACTCCGCCCTTCTGGTTCGCTACTGCAACGATCTTCATGTTTCCTCCCGCTAGTGACTCTAGTGCAACTAGTGGCGCGTGCACCGCACGCGCCACTAGTTGATTCGGTGTGTCGGCTTAGATGCGGCGCGCACTGGCGAGAACGATGCAGCCGGGCGGCTTGATCGCCGACCAATCTTCGGTGTCCACCTCGAGGCGGAGCTCGCGCAGAGCGCTGTGCAGTCCGCCATTCTCGAACTCGCGGACATCTAGGGGAGCGTCGGCAGTGCCACGATCGACAAACTCGTTGAAGTACCCGACGCGGACCGATCCGGGGCCTGCGACGTCGGGGGTCGCTACCGCCCGCACCTCTTCGTCGCCGTGGATGATGCCTTCCACCACCCAGCGGTAGGCGTCGTCCTGTCCGGCTGCCTGAAACAGTCGGGCGATGACCATCACCTCACGGGCGGTCAGGTGCGAAGTCAGGGCGTGCAACACCTCAGGGTCGGCGATCAACGCCGCCACGTCGGATAGCGCCACACTGAGGGCGTCGAGCAGGGTGTCGGTTGAGTCGGTCATGGTGTCCTCCTGGGGGTTTCCGGGGGATGGTCTCCCTCTCGGTATGCCTCCACTTTAGCACTAGTGCCACTAGTGGCGCAAGGGGTCAAGCGGGCTGATCTGGTTCTTTTCAGGACGGTTGACGCAGGTGAGAGCGAGTTTTGCGCAGGGCTCCCCCTTTCCCTGATACCGGCCCGATTGGTGTGGAGCGGACGGAGTCAAGCGAGGGAACGGCGG
>NZ_JAALDX010000049.1 GCF_014145095.1 Dietzia sp. SLG310A2-38A2
GGCCCGCTCGCCGGCTTCGTCCTGCTCGCCTCCCTTGTCCAGGTCCCCGGGGGCGGCTGGGAGGGCACCGGCGAGCAGCTGATCGAGATCACCGACCCCGGCCAGTTGGACGCCCCGATCAACCACCAGGTCGGCAGCATCACCGTGGACATGCGCGAGCTGGAGTTGGACCGCGACCGCAGCTACAGCATCGCCAACAACGTCGGTGAGGTGCAGGTGCTGCTGCCCGACGGGGTCGCCGTGAACACGAACTGCACCACCGACCTCGGGAGCATGGACTGCCCGACCGGCCTGTCCGGCGATGCCTCCGGCCCCGTCCTGACCCTCAGCGTGTACACCGGCGTCGGCAGCATCGTGGTGACGCCGTGAGCGCCCGGCCGGACGACGACCAGACCGATCCCACCGAACCGCAACCCACCGGGAGCAACGAGATGACCAGCCACGACCTGCACTCCGACACCACCACCCGCCCCGACCAGCCGCTCCACGACCCGCTCCCCTACGGCACCGGCTTCACCGACCCGCAGGGGTTCGGGTACGGCGTCGCCCCCGGGTACGGGGCCCCTACCGGGTACGGCGTCTCGCCCGGGTACGGCGTCTACGAGCCCGAGCCCGCGACGGACGCGGTGGCGCGGCGCGAGCGTTCCGGATCACCGGTGCTCGCGGTGGCCGGACTGCTCTCGCTGGGAGTCGCCGTGTGGGCGATCCTGGGTGCGCCGGTGATCACGACGACCGTGGTGATCACGGCGTCACTGGTACTGCTGGTCCTGGTCGGGCTGGCGATGGTCATCCGACGCTGAGCCTGGCACGACACCAGACCAGTCGACCGCTCGGCCGACCCCGTCCGCCGGGGTCGGCCGATTGCTACGGTCGGCGCATGTCGCCGCCCCGGGACCTCGCCGCCACCGTCACCGTCACCACCATCGCCCGGGTGTGGGAACGACGGCGACAGGCCGAGCAGCGTGGCGCGTGGCAGCGGCCGACCATGGGTGTCTTCGCTGCTGCCGGGTGCACGGCTCTCGCCGGCCCCGACCTTGTGCCCGGCGGACTCCCGACTGCTCTCGCCACCCTCGGTGTCGTGGTGGCTGTGGCGATCACCGCTGGCGTCGTCTCGGCTCGCCGGGCGAGCGTCCGCGGCCACAGCGGCAACCTGGAGATGCCGGAACCGCCGGGTCACCGATGGTGGCGACACCCCGCACTTATCGGACCCGTCATGTTCACCGCGATCTTCCTCGGCTCGGTGACCGGCGCTACCGACTACTGGCCGGTGATCCTCTGCGGCGCGATCCTGGCGGGAACTGTGGCCGCTCTCGCATTACCTCGATATGAGACCGCCGACCATATCCACGGCCCGCGCCTCGAGCACGTTCCCGAACTCTCGGCCGACGGAATGGCCGCCGTCGCGGACGGGGACCTCACGACGGATGTGCTGGAGATACTCGTGCTGCAGCATCACACCGCCGAGCGACGCATCGCATGGTGCGCCGACGTCCTCGGCACCGACCTCGCCGACATCCGTGGCCGCATCGCACGCGGCCGACGCTGGCTCGAACTCCCGGCGACCGAGGTTCATGACCCGGCGACCGCGACGTGGGTCCGGCTCTCAGCCAGAGGCCGCGAGGCCCTCGGCTACGTCTGACGCCAACTCCCGCGTCACTCCCACTCGATGGTGCCCGGCGGCTTGCTGGTCACGTCCAGCACGACCCGGTTGACGTCCGGGACCTCGTTGGTGATGCGGCCCGAGATCAGGGCGAGCGTCTCGTACGGCACGCGCGTCCAATCCGCGGTCATGGCGTCCTCGGAGCTCACCGGGCGCAGCACGATCGGGTGGCCGTAGGTGCGGCCGTCGCCCTGGACGCCCACGGAGCGCACGTCCGCCAGCAGCACGACCGGGCACTGCCACACCGAGGCGTCGAGCCCGGCTGCGGTCATCTCCTCGCGCACGATCGCGTCCGCCGCGCGCAGGGTGTCGAGTCGGTCCTGATCGACGGCGCCCACGATCCTGATGGCCAGGCCCGGCCCGGGGAAGGGGTGCCGGCCGACGATCGCCTCCGGCAGCCCGAGTTCCCGGCCCACGGCGCGGACCTCGTCCTTGAACAGCAGGCGCAGCGGCTCCACGAGCGAGAACTCGATGTCGTCCGGCAGGCCGCCCACGTTGTGGTGGCTCTTGATGTTGGCCGTCCCCGCACCTCCGCCGGACTCGACGACATCCGGGTAGAGGGTGCCCTGGACGAGGAAATCCACCGAGGCGTCCACGCCGTCCCCGGACTCCTGGAGTTCGAGGGCCTGGGTCACTGCCCGCTCGAACGACCGGATGAACTCGCGGCCGATGATCTTGCGCTTGGTCTCGGGGTCGCTGACACCCGCGAGGTGGCCGAGGTAGGTCTCCGAATCGTCGAGCGTGATGAGGCGGGCGCCGGTGGCGGCCACGAAGTCGTTCTCCACCTGCTCCCGCTCCCCCGCGCGCAGCAGCCCGTGGTCGACGAACACGCAGGTGAGCCGGTCGCCGATCGCCCGCTGGACCAGCGCGGCCGCGACGGCGGAGTCCACGCCGCCGGACAGACCGCAGATCGCGCGGCCCTCGCCGATCTGATCGCGGACGGCCTCCACGAGCTGCTCGGCGATGTTGGACGCGGTCCAGGTGGGTTCCAGGCCCGCGATCTCGGTGAGGAACCGGGTGAGCACCTGTTGCCCGTGGGGCGAGTGCAGGACCTCGGGGTGGTACTGGACGCCGGCCATGCGTCGATCGACACACTCGAACGCCGCGACCGGGGCACCGGCGGACGAGGCCGTCACCGTGAACCCCTCGGGCGCCGACGTGACCGCGTCGCCGTGACTCATCCACACCGGGTGGGTCGCGGGCAGCCCGGCGTGCAACAGCCCACCGGACACGCCCACCTCGGTCCGCCCGTACTCGCGGCTACCGGTGTGTGCGACCTCACCGCCCAGCGCGCCCGCCATGGACTGGAAGCCGTAGCAGATGCCGAAGACCGGCAGCCCGAGCTCGAGCACGGCCGGGTCGAGCGCAGGGGCGCCGTCGGCGTAGACGCTGGCCGGCCCCCCGGACAGGATCAGGGCGACCGGGTCCTTGTCCCGGATCTCCTCCACCGTCGCGGTGTGCGGGATCACCTCGGAGTAGATCCGCGCCTCGCGCACCCGCCGCGCGATGAGCTGCGCGTACTGGGCGCCGAAGTCCACGACCAGCACCGGCCGGGGCGGGGCGGGGGCTCCTGTCGTACCGGCGGTGATCTGGGAGTCGGTCTGTGCGTTCTCGGCCACGGACCAGAGTCTAGGCCCCGTGGCCTCTCCGCCGAACTCGGCCACATCCGCCCCCGGGGTGTTCACAATGGATCACATCACGACCGGGGGCTCCTCGACCGTGACCATCGACGGGGGAGGGCAACGATGGAGAGGATGACCGGCTTCGACGCAAGCCTGCTGTACCTGGAGACAGCGCAGCAGATGCTCGTCGTGGGCGGGATCCTCGTCGTGGACGTCTCCGACCCGGGGTTCGAGTACAGCTTCGAACGCCTCCGGGCGGAACTCGCCCGGCGGGTCAAGGAGATCCCGGAGTTCCGCCGCAAGATCTACGACTCAGTCCTGAACCTCGGGCATCCGGCATGGGTCGAGGAGTACGACCTCGACATGACGCAGCACGTCCGCCGCGTCGACGTGGAGGCGCCCGGTGACGACGACGCCGTGTTCGAGATGTGCGGGAGCCTCAGCAGTCGCCCGCTCGACCGGTCGAGGCCGCTGTGGCAGATGTGGGTCCTCGAAGGCCTGGCGACCCCGGACACGGTGGCCGTCTTCTTCCGCGCCCACCACGCGCTGCTCGACGGGACCAGCGCCGCGGCGGTCCTGCAGAAGCTCGGCAGGGCCGGGACCACGCCGTCCGCCCGTGACCTCGAACCGGTGCGGGTCCAGGCCGGTGGGGCCAACCCGATCCGGTTGGTGGCAGGTGGTCTGTGGGACTTCTCCGTGCGCCGACCGCTCACCCTCGCCCGGCTCGTGCCGGAGGCCGCGATGCTCCCGCGGAGGCTTCGCAGGTCGACAGCCGGGAAGAAGTCCGACAGGACGGCGGTGCAGGCGGCGGAGGGTGCTGACGTGGCGGAGACCACCGCGGTCCCCGACGCGGCGCCGTTCACCGCTCCGAGGACCCGCTTCAACGCGACGATCACCCCGCGCCGGGCGGTCTGGGGCACCTCGCTCGACCTGTCGGAGATCAAGGAGGTCAAGAACGCCTTCGGGGTGACGGTCAACGACGTGTTCCTGTCCGTGGTGGGGGGCGGGCTCCGTCGATATCTGCAATTCCACGACGATCTCCCCGAGAAGCCACTCGTGGCGGTCGTACCCGTGTCGACGCGCGGGGACGAGGGGGCCCAGGGCAACAACCGGGTGACCGTGCTGTTCGCGTCCCTGGGAACCGATATTCATGACCCGCTCGAGCGCCTGCGCGCCGTGGCCCGAGGGACCCGGCGGGGCAAGAAGCAGGCGCGGGGTGGAATGCGCCCGGGCCTCATCCAGGACGTGGCCACACTGGCGCCGTCCACCGCCCTGTCCCTGGTGATGCGCCTGTACGGGGACTTCCACCTCGCCGACCTGCACCCGGTGATCCACAACGTCAGCGTCTCCAACTTCCCCGGACCCCGAGAGACACAGGACTTCCTCGGCGCGCGGGTCACCCACATGTACCCGCTGGGCCCGTTGATGCACGGTTCCGGACTGTCCGTGACGGCGATGTCCCTCGGCGATCAACTCGACGTGGGGGTCAACGCGTGCGAACACCTCGTGCCCGACCCCGAAATGTTCGCCACCGGGCTGAGGGAGTCGATGGACTCCCTGCTCGAACTGACCCGGGGGACGGCGGCCGGGGCGGAGCACGCCGGGACGCCGGACACCGGCCCGACCCCGCCGGGGTCCACGACGACCGAGGAGGGGTGACCCGTGGAACGGATGAGCGGCCTCGACGCCAGCTTCCTGTACCTCGAGACCGACGAGCAGATGATGGTGATCAACGGGGTGGTCCACCTCGACGTCTCCACCATCTCGGAGGGGTACTCCTTCGAGCGCCTCCGGTCCGGGCTCGCCCGGCGGGTCAAGGCCGTCCCCCCGTTCCGGCGCAGGATCCACGATTCCCGCCTCAACCTGGGGCACCCGGCGTGGGTGGAGGACTTCGACTTCGACATCGCCCGTCACGTCCACCGGATCACGCTCGGTCCGGACGGCAGCGAGGACGAACTGCTGGCCACGTGCGGGAGACTCGCCTCGACGCCACTGGACCGCTCCCACCCGCTGTGGCAGGTGTGGATCATCGAGCGGGGCGACCCGGCCGCCCCCACCGTCACCGCGTTCTGCCGGGTCCACCACGCGCTCATCGACGGCATGCTGGGCGCCGAACTGCTCGCCACTCTCGCCGCGACGGACGCCTCCGCGCCCGCCCAGGATCCTGAACTCGTGCGCACCCACGTCGGCCGCGCCAACACCGTCCAGCTCATCGCCGGGGGCGCCCGCGACCTGATCGGCCGACCCCTGGCGTTCCTCCGCCTCCTGCCCGAGACGCTGGCCGTACCGATGGCGATGAAGCGGGCCCGCGACCGGACGGGCGGAGGACGGTCCATGCCCGCTCCGTTCACGGCGCCGCGGACCCTGTTCAACCGTTCTCTCACCCCGCACCGCGCGGTGGCCACGGCGACGCTCGACCTGGAGGCCGTCAAGCAGGTCACCACTCACCTGGGCGGCACGGTCAACGACGTCCTACTCACCGTGATCGGCGGTGCGGTCCGGTCCTACCTCGAGGACCACGGCGACGCCCCGGACCCGCCGATGGTCGCGATCGTTCCCATGTCCACGCGCGAGGATCTGACGACCGGCGGCGCGAACCAGGTCTCGGCCATGTTCGCCTCCCTCGCCACGGATCTGCCCGATCCGGTCGAGCGGCATCAACGGATAGTCGCCGCGTCGGCGACCGTCAAGGAGCAGGCCGGCAGTATCCGGCCGGCCCTGCTGGACAACTGGGGCCGGATGAGCCCCCGGTGGCTCCTCGACGCGGGGATGCAGGTCTATGAATCACTCAGACTCGCCGACGTCCACCCGGTGATCTACAACCTGATCATCTCCACCGTGCCCGGGCCCCGGACGCCGCTCTACTTCCTCGGCGCGCGGATCACCCACATGCACCCCTTCGGCCCGCTGCTGCACGGTGCGGGGTTGTCGGTGACCAGCGTGTCGATCGACGGCCACCTCGACCTGGGCGTGATCTCCTGCGAGCACCTCGTGCCCGACCCGGACGTCATCGCCCGTGGGATCGGGGCCGGACTCGAGGAGCTGATCGAGCTCACGCGCGAGCGGGAGCTCCCCCGCTAGAGACGCCGACGATCGGCAGACGCAGCGCACCGGGCGCCGCCTCCGGCACGATCGGCGACACGGGCGTCACCGGCGTCACGCGCTGGTAGGGCTCGCCCTGCGCGGGCCGGGGGTCCGCCTCGCCCTTGTTGGGCCACAGGGACATGGCCCGCTCGGCCTGGGCGGTGATGCTCAGCGCGGGGTTCACCCCGAGGTTCGCGGAGATCGCGGACCCGTCCACGATGTGCATCGTGGGGTAGTTCCACACCCGGTGGTAGGGGTCCACGACGCCGTTCTCAGGCGAGTCGGAGATCGCACATCCGCCCAGGAAGTGGGCGGTGAGCGGCATGTTCGCGATCTCGCCCCACGTCCCGCCGGCCAGGCCGCCGATGTTCTCGGCGATCCGCCGGGTGGCCTCGTTGCCGGCGGGGATCCAGGTCGGATTGGGCTCGCCGTGGCCCTGCTTGCTGGTGACGTACCTGAACGGGCCGCGGCGCTTGACCGAGGTCTCCAGCGAGTTGTCGAGGTTCTGCATGACCAGGGCGATCACCGACCGCTGGCTCCACCGCCGCAGGTGGAACAACTGGAGGAACATGACCGGCTTGCGACGGATCTCGTTCACCAGGGTGCGCCACCGCGGGAGCGGCCCGTCACCGTCGGTGAGCAGGGTCTGCAGGATCGCGATGGCGTTGGAGCCCTTGCCGTAGCGGACGGGCTCGATGTGGGTGTCGGGCCGGGGGTGGAAGGACGACGTGATGGCCACGCCCTCCGAGAAATCCTGTTCCGGCAAGTAGTTGGGACGCATCGCCCCGAGGATCGATTCGGAGTTGGTGCGGGTGAGCTTCCCGAGCGCCGTCGAGAGCTTCGGCAACGAGCCGTCGTCCTTGGCGTAGTGCAGCAGGTGCTGGGTACCCCAGGTGCCTGCCGCCATCACGACGTGCGAGGCGGTCACGGTGGTGGCGCGCTTGCCCCACGTGGTCCAGGCGCCGGTGCGCTCGAGCGTCACCTCCCACGTGCCGTCGGTCCGCTCGTTCACGCCGCTGACGGTCGTGCGGTCGAGCACCCGGGCCCCTGCGCGCTCGGCCAGGCCGAGGTAGTTCTTGAGCAGGGTGTTCTTGGCCCCGTGCCGGCAGCCGGTCATGCACTCGCCGCACTCGATGCAGGCGGTCCGATCCGGCCCCGCGCCCCCGAAGTACGGGTCCCGGACGGTCTCGCCGGGCTTGCCCTCTCCCCCGGTCTTCTCCCCGAAGAACACACCGACCGGCGTGTAGACGAAGGTGTCCTCGGCGCCCATGTCCCTGGCGACGGACTTCATGACCTCGTCGGAGTGGGTGTGGGTGGGATTGGTGACCACACCGAGCATGCGGCGCCCCTGGTCGTAGAACGGGCTGAGCTCGTCCTCCCAGTCGGTGATGTGACCCCACTGCCGGTCCTTGAAGAACGGGGAGGTGGGCTTGTAGAGGGTGTTGGCGTAGTTGAGCGAACCACCGCCGACGCCTGCCCCGGCGAGGACCATGACGTCGCGGAGCAGGTGCACGCGCTGGAGACCGAACAGCTTCAGCTTGGGCGCCCAGACGTACCGGTTGAGCCGCCACGAGGTCTTGGGGAAGTCCGAGTCCTCGAACCGTCGGCCGGCCTCGACCACCGTGACGCGGTACCCCTTCTCCGACAGGCGCAGAGCTGTGACGCTCCCGCCGAATCCGGACCCGATGACGAGGACGTCCGTGTCGGGACTCCCGGTGGAGGCGGTGGTCGAGGGCGACGGCGTCGATGTCGTCATGGTGGGGGCTCCCTGGTGGTCGAGGTGTAGGTCACACTACCCGAGCAACCAGAACCTACTCGACAGTAGCTCCCGTTTTGTCCACCGCGTCAGGGGCGGACGGACAGGTCCACCTTCTGGAATCCCTTGACGTCCGAGTACCCGCACTTGGCCATCGCCCGACGGAGGCCGCCCATCAGATTCCGGGTTCCGTCCGGGACGCTCGTCGGCCCCTCCAGCACTTCGGCCAGAGGCGCCAGCGCCGTCTCGTCGTCGATCTCCGCCACGTGTCCACGGGGGACCTTGGGGTGGGCGGACACCGCGTCCCAGTACACACCCCGCCCCGGGGACTCCAACGACCCGGCCAGCAGCGGGCCCAACACCACGGCGTCGGCGCCACACGCCACCGCACGGGCGATGTCACCCGAGGTGTAGATGTCGCCGTCGGCCAGTACGTGGACGTACCGGCCGCCCGTCTCGTCCAGGTAGTCACGACGCGCGGCCGCCGCGTCGGCGATCGCGGTGGCCATGTGGACCTCCATACCGAGCACGGATCCCGTGGTGGTGACCCCCTCGACGCCGCCGTAGCCCACGATCACGCCGGCCGCGCCCGTGCGCATGAGATGCAGGGCGGTCTTGTAGTCCACCACGCCGCCGGCGATCACCGGCACGTCGAGCTCGTGGATGAAGTCCTTGAGGTTCAGGGGCTCGTCCTCGCCGCTCACGTGCTCGGCGGAGATGATGGTGCCCTGCACGACGAGCAGGTCGATCCCGGCCTCGACCAGACCGGGAGTGAGGTCCCGCGCGTGTTGGGGGGACACCCGGACCGCCACGGTGCCGCCCTCGTCCCTGATCCGCCGGACCGCCGCCGCGAGAAGCTCGCGGTCGATCGGGGCGCGGTGGAGCTCCTGGAGACGCGCCACCGCCCGGTGGCCGGTCACGTCCTCGAGAGCGATCTCGCGTAGCTCGGCGATCGCCGCCTCCGGATCCTGGTGACGCGCCCACAGGCCCTCGCCGTTGAGGACCGCCAGGCCACCCAGCCTCGAGAACTCCACCGCCGAGGCGGGTGAGACCACCGCGTCGGTCGGATGGGTCATGACGGGCAGGTCCATCCGATAGGCGTCGATCTGCCAGGCCGTCGACACCTCCTTGGAGCTGCGGGTGCGTCGGGAGGGGACGATGTCCACCTCGCCGAGTCCGTACATCCGTCGGGCCTCACGACCCATTCCGATCTCCACCACGTTGCGCACGCGCCTTCAGTCCTTGACGTTGTAGTTGGGGGCCTCGACGGTCATCTGGATCGCGTGGGGGTGGCTCTCCTTGAGCCCCGCCGCCGTGATCTGGACGAACTGGGCGCGGTTCATGTCCGGGATCGTGGCCGATCCCGTGTACCCCATCCCCGCGCGCAGTCCGCCGGTGAGCTGGTGCAGGACCTGCGCGACGTCGCCGCGGTACGGCACCCGGCCCTCGATGCCCTCGGGGACGAGCTTCTCCTCGGACAGCACGTCGTCCTGGAAGTAGCGGTCCTTGGAGAACGACTTCTCCTGCCCCGGCTTGCCCCGGCCGCGCATCGCGCCGACCGACCCCATCCCGCGGTAGACCTTGTACTGCTTGCCGTCCACGAAGATCAGCTCCCCGGGCGACTCGGTGCAGCCCGCGAGCAGGGAACCGAACATGCACGCCGACGCCCCGGCCGCGATCGCCTTGGCCACGTCCCCCGAGTACTGCATTCCGCCGTCGGCGATCACGGGGACGCCCGCGGCGTGGGCCGCCACGGAGGCCTCGAGGATCGCGGTGATCTGCGGGGCCCCCACCCCCGCGACGACGCGGGTGGTGCAGATGGAGCCGGGACCGATGCCTACCTTGATCGCGTCCGCGCCCGCGTCGATCATGGCCTGGGCCGCGCCGCGGGTGGCGAGGTTACCGCCGATCACCTGGACGCGGTCGCCGAGCTCACGCTTGACGCGGGCGACCATCTCGAGCGCGTTGCGGTTGTGGGCGTGGGCGGTGTCGACGACGAGGACGTCCACGCCGGCGTCGGTGAGCGTCCCGGCGCGCTGCCAGGCGTCCTCACCGGTCCCGATCGCCGCGGCCACGCGCAGTCGACCGTCGGAGTCCTTGGTGGCGTCCGGGTGCTTCTCGGTCTTGACGAAGTCCTTGACCGTGATGAGCCCGGTGAGCCGACCGTCGCCGTCCACGATCGGCAGCTTCTCGATCTTGTGGCGGCGCAGGAGCCCGAGTGCTGCCTCGGCCGTGACCCCCTCCCGCGCGACCACCAGCGGTGCGCGGGTCATGACCTCGTCGACCCGACGGGACTTGTCCACCTCGAAACGCATGTCCCGGTTGGTGATGATGCCCACGAGTTCGCCCCGCTCGTCGGTCACCGGCAGGCCGGAGATCCGGTAGCGGGCGCACATCTCGTCGACCTCGGCGAGGGTGTTGGCGGGAGCACAGGTCACCGGATCGGTGACCATACCCGCCTCCGACCGCTTGACCGTGTCCACCTGGGCCGCCTGGTCGGCCACGGAGAGGTTGCGGTGCAACACCCCGATCCCGCCCTGGCGGGCCATGGAGATGGCCATGCGGGCCTCGGTGACGGTGTCCATCGCCGACGACACGAGCGGCACCCGCAACGTGATGTCGCGGGTGAGCCGGGTGCTCGTGTCGACCTCACTGGGGACCACCTCGGAGGCGGCCGGGAGCAGCAGCACGTCGTCGAAGGTCAGGCCCACCATGGCGACCTTGGTGGGATCGTCGCCGCCGGTGCGCACGGGGCCTCGCGACTCGCTCATCTGCCGTCCTCCTGGGGGTCGTCTGGGTCTGGAGTCCGAGGATAGTGCGTCCGGGGTCCCGGGCTCGAACCGTCGGCCCCGCCAGGTGGTGCCCACGGGTACGGTGGGAGCGTGAACGATCCCCTACGGCACGGAATGCCGCCCGACCCGTTCGCCGGCGATCCGGATGATCCGACCGCGGAACTGGCCGGGCTCGACCCCGTGGACGACGACATCCCCTCGGGGCCGCTCGACGCGGAGGAACGCCGTGCGATCGAGGAGGACCTGGCCGATCTCGCGGAGTTCCGCGAGCTCCTGGCACCCACCGGTGTCAAGGGGGTGGCCGTCCAGTGCGAGGACTGTGCGGAGGAGCACTACCACGAGTGGGACATGCTCCGCGCCAACCTCATGCAGCTCCTCGAGGACGGCTCACTCCTGCCCCACGAGCCCGCGTTCGACCCGATCCCGGACGACTACGTCTCGTGGGACTACTGCCGTGGATACGCCGACGCGGTGCGCACGATGCGCCCGCGTCGTCTCTACTGGCGTCGCTGACCCACCTTCACGTGCCGCCCGTGCGGGCGGACTCGGTCAGTTGGTGGGCTGGGTGGTGGCCGGGGCACTTGTGGCCGCCGGCCCCGACGTCGGGACCTGGGTCACGGTGGTCCGCGTCGGTGACGGTGCCGGGCTCGTCCCGTCGACCTCACCCGGTTGCGGCCGGCCCGTGGTGGGCGCCAGGAAGTCCTGGATCCGCTGGGTGTCGATCGGGATCTGCAACGTCGTCGAGATCCGCAGTCCGTCCAGCGGCAGCGGGATGACCGGCATACCGGGAGGCGGCGGCGGGATGAGATTCGAGGGCAGTGGCACGGGAACCCCGGGGACGAGCGTCGCGGGACCCTGACCCGGACCGGGGGCCGGGGTGGGGGCCGGGGCGGGAGCAGGCGCGGGGGATGGGACCGAACTGGGCGTGACCCTGCTCAGGTCACGCCTGATCGCGTCACGGCGCTTCATCAACTCGACGCGTTCGGAGGCGTCCGAGACCTCGTCCAACCGGCCGGACACCTCGTCGAGGAGGCGCTCGGCCCTCTCACGGTCACCCTCGCGAGCTGCCAGATCCGCGGCGGTCAGGTGTTCGCTCAGGTCGCTGACCAGTTCCACCTCCCCGGCGCGGTCCGCGAAGATCGTCTTGGAGACGCCCCACAGCGGGTCCCCGGGCATCGCGCTGTGCGCGGCGACGGACAG
>NZ_JAALDX010000497.1 GCF_014145095.1 Dietzia sp. SLG310A2-38A2
CGGCGCCGGCTCCTCCTCGGACGGCGGGTCCTCACAGAGCACACGCAGAGCCCGGGCGGTGAGGTCCCGGACCCCCTCGGGAGGGAGTACGCCGTCGATCATCCCGCGGCGGGCGAGGTTCTCCGAGACCTGGACGCCCTCGGGGAAGGGGGAGTCGTAGAGCGCCTCGTACACCCGGGGGCCGAGGAACCCGATCAGTGCGCCGGGTTCGGCGACGGAGACGTGGCCCAACGACCCCCAGGAGGCGAACACTCCGCCGGTGGTCGGATGGCGCAGGTACACCAGGTAGGGAAGTCCCGTCGACTTGTGCCCGGCCACGGCGGCGGAGATCTTGACCATCTGGAGGAAGGCGATCGTGCCCTCCTGCATACGGGTCCCACCCGACGTCGGGGACGCCAGGATCGGCAGGCGTTCGGCGGTGGCGCGCTCGATCGCGGACACGATCCGTTCGGCCGCCGCGATGCCGATCGACCCGGCCAGGAAGTCGAACTCGCAGGCGATGAACACGACTCGCCGACCCAGGAGGGTCCCCTCGCCGGTGATGACGGACTCGTCCACCCCGGAGTCCCGCGCCGCGCGCTCGAGGGAGGCCTCGTAACCCGGGACCGAGTCGACCTGGGGCGAGCGCAGCGGAGCGCCGTCCCAGGACCGGAACGAACCGTCGTCGAGGACCATGTCGAGGATCTGCAGAGCTCCGGTTCGTGCCATGGACGCATCGTACGGTGGGCGTGTTCACCAGCAGGTATCGTCGGTCGCGGGGTGCAGGGTAGTACCCCCGCGACGCACCAGGCCGCGACGTACCAGGAGGCCCCCCGCCATGATCGACACACGCAGGGACGGTTCCGTCGCCGTCGTCACCATCGACCGGCACAGCACCCGCAACGCCCTCGACGCAGAGGTGTGCACGGCCCTGCGGGAGGCGATCGAGTCCGCAGGTGCCGCGGCCGAGGGCGAGGACCCGGTCCGCGCGATCGTCGTGACGGGGGCGGGGACGGCCTTCTGCGCCGGCGCCGACCTGTCCGGCGGCGTCTACAACCTGGACTTCTACGACGCCCACGCGGGGATGCTCAGGGCCGTGG
>NZ_JAALDX010000498.1 GCF_014145095.1 Dietzia sp. SLG310A2-38A2
GCCCCGGCCCGCGCCCCGCCCCGCGCCCCGTCGGCGAGACGGCGGCGGCGGAGAGAAGATCCCCGCGGCGGAGCTGATCGCCCGGCTCCGGCAGGAGCGTGAGAGGGAGAGGGAACGGGATCGCGACGCGTGAGGCCCCGCCCGACCTACGGAGTGTGAACCTGGGCTGCGGTCGTTCTGCGGGTTATGGTGGCGGGATGAAGGGGACCCGGGGCGTCGTTCTGCGTCGTCGTGTCCGGGTGGTCCTCGTCAACCCCTGGTTCAAGGCGATCGCGACGCTGACCGTCCTGGGCTTGGTCCTCTACTGGCTCCGCGGGCAGATGCCGTTCTTCGCCGAGGGGTTCTCGGCGGTCACCAGTCCGCACTGGGGCTGGGTTGCGGCGGCGCTGGTGTTCGCGTACCTGTCCATGTCCAGTTACGGCTCGGTGCAGAAGGTGCTGCTGCGGTCGGCTGGCGTGAGAGTGGGGTACTGGGAGAGCGTGGGCCTGGTCTTCTCCGCCAACGCGTTCTCCACCTCCATCCCCGGCGGCCAGGTGTTCGGTACCACCCTGACCTACCGCAAGACCCGTCAGTGGGGCGCGACCCGGGTGGTGGCGTCGTGGCAACTGGTGATCTCCGGAGTGCTGTCGACCGTGGGGATCGTGCTTCTCGCGTTGATGGGCTTCTTCCTGGTGGGTCGCGTGTCCAACCCGTTCCTGCTGATGCTGTCCGCGGTCGGACTCGTGGCGATAGTGGTGGTGGTGCAGTGGGCGGCCCGGAACCCGGACAAGATCGAGGGAGCTCTCCTGGCCCTGTTGGAGTGGGTCAACGCCCGGCGTCGCAAGCCTGCCGACCACGGTGCCGCCGCGGTGCGCAAGGTCGTGTCGCAGGCCGACGCCGTCGAGTTGTCCAAGAGGCAGCTCTCCAAAGCCTTCGCGTTCTCCCTGCTGAACTGGGCCGCCGACATCGGCTGTCTGTGGGCGGCGGCAAACGCGGTCGGTGCCCAGCACAGCATCGGCGGCCTGTGCATCGCCTATGTCACCGGCAAGATCGTCGCCTCCGCGCCGATCACCCCCGGCGGCCTCGGGACCGTCGAGCTCGCCCTCATCACCGCCCTCACCGCGGGTGGGCTCGGTGCACACCAGGCGTTCGCGACGGTGTTCGTCTACCGGGTCGTCAGCTTCGTCCTGATCGCTCTGGCCGGGTGGGTGATCTTCTTCCTCTTCTACCGCGGCGCCGTGGACGTCGATCCCGATGCCACACCCGGGGATGACGACGCCTCGCGCGAGGACGCCCCGTCGTCGCCGCGTCTCGACCCCGACCGACCGGCCGTCGCCGCCCCGCCGGCCGGTCTCGCCGCGATGTGGCCGATGAGGGGAACGCCGTGGCGCGCCACCGTCCACCACGACTCCGGGCCGATCCCCTTCCTGCGCGTCCGGGAGGACGGGACCCGGGACGCAGCGGAGGGTGAGGCATCCTGCTCACTGGGCGGCGGCGAGCACCGGGACGAGAGGGATCGGTGAACCGAGTGGTCCTGCCGCTGATGTTCCTGCTGGACGCCGTGCTCGTGGGGGTGTTCGCGACCTTCGGGCGCGGCGCCCATTCCGAGGGTCTCGGGATCGGACAGGTGTGGGGGACGGCGTGGCCGTTCCTGGTGGGCCTGGCGGTGGGGTGGATCGTGGTGCTGGCCTCACGCCGCGACCCCGCGACCGTCCGATCGGGTGTCCTGGTGTGGGGCGCCACGCTGGTCGGCGGGATGCTGATCCGCGGGCTCGGTGACGGTCGGGTGCCGCACTGGAGCTTCATGGTGGTGGCCGCGCTCACCACCGGGGTGTTCCTCCTGAGCTGGCGGGCGCTGCGCGCGGCGTTGTCCCGACGCCGGGCGGCCTAGCGGAACTCGGGCGGGATCTGGTCGAGCATGTGGGCCGGGACGGTGACGGTCTCGGGCAGCCTGACGCCGTCCGGGGTCGGGATTCCCTCCGGGACCACGAGGGTGACCGGTTCCGCGCGGCCCCCGGCGACGGGG
>NZ_JAALDX010000499.1:0-919 GCF_014145095.1 Dietzia sp. SLG310A2-38A2
GGCGGCCGGCGCGGGGGTCCACTCCGCCGGAGTGGGTCCCGATCCGCTGCGTCTGACCGGACTCCCTGACCCGCAGGTCTCGCGCGCGATGTGGCTGATCAAGTGGCTGTTGGCGATCCCGCACTACATCGTGATGGCTCTGCTGTGGTTCGCCCTGGTGGTCACCACCATCGCCGCGGGACTCGCCGTGCTGTTCACCGGTCGCTACCCGAGGTCGTGGTTCATATACAGCGTCGGTGTGCTGCGGTGGAACTGGCGCGTGGGGTTCTACGCCTACTCCGTGCTCGGCACGGACCGGTACCCGCCCTTCTCGCTGGCGCCCGCCGACTATCCGGCCGGACTGGACGTGGCCTACCCCGAGCGGCTCTCCCGCGGCCTGGTCCTGGTCAAGTGGTGGTTGCTGGTGGTCCCGCACCTGCTCATCGTGGGCATCCTCACCGGCGGCGGGGCGGCCCTGAACAGTGCCTCGGAGAACGGGGGCGCCGAGTGGAACATCTCGCTGGTGGGCCTGCTCGTGCTGATCGCCGCGATCGGGTTGCTGTTCACCGGCCGCTACCTGCCGGGGCTCTTCGACCTGATCGTGGGACTGAACCGCTGGGTGTACCGAGTGGGTTCGTACGTTCTGCTCCTGCGCGACGAGTACCCGCCGTTCCGCCTGGACCAGGGGCCGGAGGAGCCGGTTTCTCTCGGAGCGGGCAGGACGGGAGACGCCGGGTCGGCCATGGGGTCGAGCGAGATCCCGCCGGAACGACCGACTGCCGGGGAACACCCCCGCAACTGAGTCGGAGAGGCGTCCGGAATGCTCATCGCACTCCGATGGATCGTCGTCGTGGTACTGGTCGCACACGGCCTACTCCACCTGCTGGGAGCCGCCAAGGGGTTCGGCTGGGCCGAGATCGCCCTGCTTACGCAGCCGATC
>NZ_JAALDX010000499.1:975-2371 GCF_014145095.1 Dietzia sp. SLG310A2-38A2
CCGCGCTCTGGCTACTGGCCGCGCTCCTCGTGCTCGCCACCGCGGCGGCCCTCGCCATCGGTGCGCCGACCTGGTGGTGGATCCTCGCCGCGGTGGCGGCGGTCGTCTCGCAGTCGGCGATCGTCACTTCGTGGAGTGACGCCAGGGCCGGAACCGCGGTGACCGTGCTGTTGGTCCTCGCGGCCGGCTACGGGTTCCTCGCGCAGGGGCCGACCAGTCTCCACGCGCAGTGGCGCGACCAGGCCACCAGCGCGGTCCGCGAGCAGCAAGTAGACCCTCCGATGCTCACGGAAGCGGACCTCGACACCCTGCCCGGCCCACTGGCCGCGTACGTCCGACGCACCGGAGCGGTCGGGATGCCCCGGGTGGTCAGTGTTCACGCCGAGCTCCGTGGCCGTATCCGCGGCGGCCTCGATTCCGAGTGGATGCCCTTCACCGGTGCGCAGCTCAATACCTATGGCCCCCGGCCGCAGCGGGTATTTCTCATCGACGCCACCCGGGCCGGACTGCCCGTCACCGTTCTGCACTCCTACGCCGACACCACCGCCACGATGCGCGGCAGGCTGGTGTCCCTCGTGACGATCCTCGACTCCGCCGGCCCCGATATGGACCGCGGGGAGACCGTCACCGTGTTCAACGACCTCGTTCTGCTGGCGCCCGGAGCCCTGGTCGACGCGCCGATCGAGTGGACGGAATTCGGCAGCGACCGGGTGCGCGGAGTCTTCACCACCGGCGACCAGAGCGTGACAGCCGACCTGCTCTTCGACGCTTCCGGGGACCTCGTCGACTTCCACTCCGAGGACCGCCTCCGAGCCTCCGACGACGGCTCCTCCTTCACCCGCCAGCCCTGGTCAACTCCGGTGATCGAGCACCGCGTCTTCCACGGCGTCCGACTGCCCTCGTGCGGTGAAGCCCGCTGGCTCGACCCTGACGCGGAGGCCTGGTTCACCTACATCGAACTCGAGTTCACCGATGTCGTCTACAACGTGCAGGAGGCGGACCTCGGGTAAGGGCACCGTTCGCTCACCCTTCGCCCGCTCCGCGTGCGGCTGGTCAGGGCCGTCCCGTCACCATGCGGGCGAGGAGATCGGCGAGCCGCTCGTCGATCTCCTCGCGCTGGTCGGCGGGGATGTCGAGGGTGTCCAGTAGCGCGCCCCGCAGCACAGGCCAGGCGTAGACGGCGGTGAAGACCAGGAGCAACTCGACGTCCCCGGCCGGCGGGGGAGAGGTCATGCGCCTCAGTGCGGCGGCCGGTCGTTCGGCCGGGTCGACCATCGGCGGGAACGCCGCCTCGCCGTCCAGGGCCAACCAGGCCAGGAGACGGCTGATCTCCGGGTGCGCGGTGGCGCCGAGCAGCATCCCGCGCACGGCCTCGCCCGCGTCGTCCAGGTGCTCG
>NZ_JAALDX010000500.1 GCF_014145095.1 Dietzia sp. SLG310A2-38A2
GCGAGGAACCCCTCGGCGGCCGGGGGGTCGGCGGCGATGGCGCGGACCACCGAGTCCAGCTGCTCCAGCATCACCGCGCTCTCCACCTCGGAGGCGCCGGCCATGAGCCGCGCCGCGTCGGTGCGGCCGGAGTCCTCGCTGCGGCCGGCCTTGACCGCCTGCTTCATCAGGACACTCTCGAGGATGTTGGCGGCGACCGCGGCACGCGAGGACGAGCGCACGTGGGTCAGCGTCACGTCGCAGTACTGCTCGACCCCGGCCTCCAACTGCTCCATCACCAACCGCGGATCCTCGCTGGTCGGGACGCGCCAGCCGGCGATCTGCCCCTGCAGCCGCCGGATTGCCGGGCCCGCCGACAGCGCATGGGAGGACAGGCGGATGGTGTTGCCGAGCCTGCGCAGGAACGGCTTGGGCGGCTTGGGCACCAGCTCCTCGACCACTCGCCCGCAGATCGAGGTGGAGAACTGCTCGAGCGAGTTGCCCACGATGCCCGAGCTCAGCGCCGTGCCCTCGGTGAGATTGAGGAACATGTGCCCGGAGAAGTAGCCCACCTGCAGCCACGGTTGGTCGTAGCTCGCCTGGGCCCGGGCCACCACCTGGATCTTCTGCATCGCGTAGTCGATCGCGAACCCCGAGACCGACGCCGTCAGGGGACAGAACGCCCCCGGCATCATCTCCCCGATGTTGCAGCGCGTGTAGACGTGGTCCTCGCCGGCCAGCGTGGAATCCATCTCGCCCAGGTCGGCGGGCAGGGTGGTGATGGGCCTGGCCTGCAGCCACCAGAGCCTGCCGGCCCGGTCGATCGCCCACTCGAGATCCATCGGCCGGCCCCAGTGCCGCTCCGCGCGTAGGGCGCCCGACCGGATCGCCGCGATCTCCTCCGGGGACAGGACCCCCTCGTCGTCGTCGTACTCCCGCACTGCCACCCCGCCGCTGGAATCCAGGACGAGGTGGTCCGGGGACGCCGATCCGTCGACCAGCGCCTCGCCCAGGCCGGCGACCGCGTCGATCACCATGAGGTCGCGCCGGCCGCTGGTGGGGTCCGCGGTGAACACCACGCCGGCGGCGCGCGCATCCACCATCTGCTGCACCACCAAGTGCATGGGCGTCGGGGCGGTGTCCGTGGCCGTGTTCGGGGCCCCAGTGCCGGCCCCG
>NZ_JAALDX010000501.1 GCF_014145095.1 Dietzia sp. SLG310A2-38A2
CACGCGGCGCCGCGAGCGCGCGGAGAGTGAGCTCGAGCGCCGCCGACGCCGCGCCGGGGCGGTGCCCGGGGAGGAGACGGAGACGGAGACGGAACCGGAAGCCGGGACGGAGACGCCGCCCGAGACCGGTACGGAGCCCGAGACAGAGACCGAGCCTGGGACAGAGACCGATACAGAGACAGAGACCGATATAGAGACAGAGCCCGAACCGGTGTCGGAACAGTCGCCGGTGGAACCCGGAGACGTGCCCCGCAGTGACGACGCGCCCGAGAGCGCCGACGCGCCCGGGCGTGATGACGTCGCCGACGGTGAGGTCCCCGGTGGTGGAGCCGACCGTGGCGAGGTCCCCGGTGGTGGAGCCGACGGTGGTGAGTCCGACGACGACGAGTTCGCGGCCCACCTTCCCGAGTCCCCTGACTCCCTGGGCGAGGGGGCGTCGGTCTCCGGGGAAGCGCCCGTGGAGGACCAGGAGGGCCCCGCGGACGACGATGCCGTGACGGCTGAGGAGAGCCCTGACGAGGGCCCGAAGGCCGCCGACTAGACTGCCACCCGTGCCCGGGCATCCGGCGGGCAGTGGATCGACGAGCAGGAGCGTAGGACGTGGTCAGTGCCGAGTCCGGAGCACCCCGCCAGGTCGTCCTTCTGGCCTCCGGTGCCGGGACGCTCGCGCAGAGCGTCCTGGACTCGTCCGCCGGGGCCGACTGCCCGTACCGAATCGTCGGCCTGGTCTCCGATCGCCACTGCGAGGCCGTGACCCGCGCCGAGAATGCCGGACTCCCCACTGCGGTGGTCCGGCCCGCCGAACACCCCGACCGCCCCTCCTGGGATCGTGCGCTGACCGACGCGGTGCGCGGGTTCTCACCGGACTGGGTCGTCTCCGCGGGCTTCATGCGGATCCTCGGTGAGGCGTTCCTCGGTGAGTTCGCCGGGCGCGTGCTCAACACCCATCCGGCCCTGTTGCCGTCCTTCCCCGGCGCCCACGCGGTGCGGGACGCGCTCGCATACGGTGTGACTGTCACGGGATGCACCGTCCACCTGGTCGACGCAGGGGTGGACACGGGCCCGGTGATCGCCCAGTGCGCCGTCGACGTCCTCCCCGACGACACCGAGGCCTCCCTCCACGAACGAATCAAGGTCGTCGAGCGCGAGCTGCTCGTCGACATCCTCGCGGCCGCCGCCCGTGGCCGACTCCACACCGAAGGTCGAAAGGTGCACCTATCGTGACCGACTCCCGCAGGCCCGTTCGACGTGCGCTCATCAGCGTCTACGACAAGACCGGACTCGAGGACTTCGCGCAGGGTCTGGCGGCCGCCGGCGTCGAGATCGTGTCGACCGGCTCCACCGCTCAGCGCATCGCGGCCGCGGGAGTCGCCGTGACGCCCGTCGAAGACCTGACCGGGTTCCCCGAGTGCCTCGAAGGTCGCGTCAAGACCCTGCACCCGCGGGTCCACGCGGGCATCCTGGCCGACACGCGCAAGCCCGAACACCTCGACCAGATCGCCGAACTCGGTGTGCAGCCGTTCGAGCTCGTCGTCGTCAATCTCTATCCCTTCACCGACACCGTCGCCTCCGGCGCGGACTACGACGCCTGCGTGGAGCAGATCGACATCGGTGGCCCGTCCATGGTCCGCGCGGCGGCCAAGAACCACCCGTCGGTCGCCGTGCTGGTCGACCCGGCCGGGTACGGCGAGGCCCTGGAGGCGGTGGCCACGGGCGGATTCCCGCTGGAGCAGCGCCGACGGCTCGCC
>NZ_JAALDX010000502.1 GCF_014145095.1 Dietzia sp. SLG310A2-38A2
CGCCGCGATCGACGCCGCCGGGTTCGTGGTGAGCATCGAGCTGCGCCGGAGCGAGATCAGCGACCGGGCCGACGTGGTGCTACCGGTCGCGCCCGTGGCCGAGAAGGCCGGCACCTTCCTCACCTGGGAGGGCCGCGAGCGACCCTTCGCCGCCGCCCTGACCGGTGGCGACGCCCTCCCCGACCACCGGGTCCTGAACGCCCTCGCCGAGGAGATGGGCGCCTGGTTCGGCCTCACCGACGTCGAGTCCGTCCGGCGAGAA
This sequence comes from Dietzia sp. SLG310A2-38A2, assembly GCF_014145095.1. Lineage (GTDB taxonomy): Bacteria > Actinomycetota > Actinomycetes > Mycobacteriales > Mycobacteriaceae > Dietzia. The sequence goes on from NZ_JAALDX010000502.1 coordinate 263, forward strand.
CTGGCGGCCGTGAGCGAGACCCTGGGGGCGCGTGGGGAAGAGGACAAGGTCGCGACGACGACGAGGCCGACTCCCACGGGCCGGGCCCGGATCCCCCGGCCCGCCGTCGGGCAGGCCGTCCTGGCCACCTGGCGGATGTTGCTGGACTCGGGACGGATGCAGGACGGCGAACCGCACCTGGCCGGGACGGCCCGGACCCCCGTGGTCAGGCTCTCCCCGGCCACCGCCCTCGAGGTCGGCGCCGCGGACGGAGATCCGTTGACCGTCTCCACGGAGACCGGATCGATCACACTGCCCTGCGCGGTCACCGAGATGCCCGATCGCGTGGTGTGGCTGCCGCAGAACTCACCCGGGTCGGCCGTCAACGCCACGCTCGCCGCGGCCGCGGGGGACGTCGTCCGGATCGGCGCCGGGGAGGTGGCCTCGTGACCTCGGCCGGGTACTCGGACCTGTCCGCCTTCGGCATCGACCCGTGGTGGCTGGTACTGATCAAGGTGCTCGCGGTCTTCGTGTTCCTCGTGGTGACGGTGCTCGCCGCGATCTACCTCGAGCGCAAGGTCATCGCCTGGATGCAGATGCGCATCGGACCCAACCGGGTCGGTCCGCTGGGCATGCTGCAGAGCCTTGCCGACGGCGTCAAGATCGCCCTCAAGGAGGGACTGATCCCAGCGGGGGTCGACAAGCCCGTCTTCCTGCTGGCCCCGGTCATCGCGGTGATCCCGGCATTCATGGCGTTCGCCGTGATCCCTTTCGGCCCCGAGGTCTCGATCTTCGGGTACCGGACGCCACTGCAACTGACCGACCTGAACGTGGGAGTGCTCTACATCCTGGCCGTCACCTCGATCGGCGTGTACGGGATCGTGCTGGCCGGCTGGTCCTCCGGCTCCACCTACCCCCTGCTCGGCGGACTCCGGTCCACGGCTCAGGTGATCAGTTACGAGATCGCGATGGCCCTGTCCTTCGTGGGCGTGTTCCTGTTCGCCGGCACCATGTCGACCTCGGGGATCGTCGCCGCGCAGTCCGAGGTCTGGTTCGTGTTCCTCCTGGCGCCCTCGTTCCTCATCTACGTGATCTCCATGGTCGGCGAGACCAACCGCGCGCCCTTCGACCTGCCCGAGGCCGAGGGCGAACTGGTCGGAGGGTTCCACACCGAGTACTCGTCGCTGCGGTTCGCCATGTTCATGCTGGCCGAGTACGTCAACATGACCACGGTCTCGGCCCTGGCGGCCACCCTGTTCCTCGGCGGCTGGCAGGCCCCGCTGCCGTTCTCCCTGATCGACGGCGCGGACTCCGGGTGGTGGGCGCTGCTGTGGTTCGTGATCAAGGTGTGGGGCTTCATGTTCCTGTTCATCTGGCTGCGCGCCACCCTGCCGAGGCTGCGCTACGACCAGTTCATGGGCTTCGGCTGGAAGGTGCTCATCCCCGTCTCCCTGGCATGGGTGATGGCCGTCGCGAGCATCCGGGCGTTCTCGAACGCCGGCTACGACGGTCTGACCATCGCGCTGGTGACCGCCGGCGTGATCGCCGCGGCCGTGATCGCCGTCGCCCTCCGCACCCGGATCGGTACCCGCCCCCACGGCGGGGGCGCCGCCGCTCCCCGTTCCG
>NZ_JAALDX010000503.1 GCF_014145095.1 Dietzia sp. SLG310A2-38A2
AACCCGCCGCGCCGCCCCCGCCCACCGGCCCGGGCGCGGAGGCCACCGACGCCGCCGCCACCGAGGACGCGGAACCCACTATCGACGCCGCTGACAACCGGGACGCCGCTGACCACCGGGAGGTACAGGCATGACCCTCGCGATCTCCGTCGGCGTCCTGATGGCCGGCTTCGTCTTCCTCGTCCTGCAACGCGGGATGGTCCGGGTGATCCTGGGGTTCATCCTGCTCAGCCACGCCGCGCACCTCACGCTCATGGCGGCCGGTGGCGCGTCACGGCGTGAGGAACCTCTGGTGCCCGACCCCGACCCGTCGCTGACGGCCGACGGTCTGCCGCAGGCGTTCGTGCTCACCGCTATCGTCATCGCCTTCGCCATCACGATCTACCTGCTCGTGCTGGCGGTGATCGGCGGGGACGACGACGACACCGACGTCGGCGATCTCGACCACCTGGACCTCCTCCCGGAGATCCCCGGGGGCGCCCACCCGGAGGACCCGGAGCCCGACGAGCCGACGAACCACGACGCGGAAGGGGCCCACCGATGATGCTGGAGTCCGCCCTCACCCTGTTCGTCGCCGTCCCGCTGCTGGCGGCGGGCCTGCTCGTCGCCGTCGCCTCGAGGACGCGCCTGGTCCTGACGGTCCTGTTCGCGGTTCTCGCGACGCAACTGGCCGCGGCCATCGCCACCGTGCCCTGGGTATCGGACGGTTCGGTCGTGGTGCACCAGGTCGCACTGTGGGCGCCCGGGGTGGCCATCCCGTTCGTGCTCGACATGTTCTCGGCACTCATGCTCACGGTGACGAGCCTGTTGACGCTCACGTGCGCGGCCTTCGCCGTGGCGGCCGGGGAGGCGTTCAAGAGGTTCTACGCGCCGTTGGTCCTGCTCGTGACCGCCGGCGTCAACGGCGCCCTGCTCACGGGGGACCTGTTCAACTTCTTCGTCTTTGTCGAGGTCATGCTCCTGCCCTCGTACGGGCTCATGATGATCACCCGGTCCGGGCGGGCCAGCGTGGTCGGCGTCGCGGCGTCGCGGCTCTACATCTCGGTCAACCTGCTCGCCTCGACCATCCTGCTGATCGGCGTGGCCCTCATCTACGGGCTGACGGGAACCGTCAACATCGCCGAGCTCCACGGGGCCGCCTCCGAGGACACCGCCGTGGCCGTGGCCACCGCCCTGGTGCTCTTCGCGCTCGCGATCAAGGCTGCCGTGGTCCCCGTACACGGGTGGCTGGCGCGGGCGTACCCCAAGATGTCCCCCGCGGTGACCGCGATGTTCTCCGGCCTGCACACCAAGATCGCGATCTACGCGATCTACCGGATCTACGCGGTGATCTTCGACGGGGACTCCCGCTATCTCTGGGTGGGCGTGGTCGTGTTCTCGGCCACCATGCTGATCGGCGTCCTCGGCGCGGTGGGCGAGGCCGCCCCCCGCTCGATCCTCGCGTTCCACATGGTCAGCCAGATCGGCTACATCCTGCTCGGGGTCGCCCTGTTCGGCCCCCTCGGGCTCACCGCCGGGATCTTCTATCTGCTGCACCACATGATCGTCAAGGCGGCGTTGTTCCTGGCGATCGGCGCGATCGAGGTGCGCTACGGTCCCAGGCGACTCGGGCAGCTCTCGGGCCTGGCCAAGACCGAGCCCCTCATCGCGATCGCGTTCTTCGCCTCCGCCATGTCGCTGGCCGGGATCCCGCCCTTCTCCGGCTTCGTGGCCAAGCTCAGCCTCATCATCGCCGCCCTCGACGCCGGCCAGATCGCCGCCGCGGCCGTCGCCGTGGCGGTGAGCATCCTCACCCTGCTGTCCATGCTCAAGATCTGGACGGGGATCTTCCTCGGCGAGCCCACCGCCACCGACTCCCGCACACTCCCCGAGGGTCTGGACCCGGCCTACTCCGATGCCCCGGGGATCCCCGACGGCCGGGACCGGGCGGGGCTCGACGCGGCCGCGGGCGGGGTCGACTCGGCCGGGG
>NZ_JAALDX010000504.1 GCF_014145095.1 Dietzia sp. SLG310A2-38A2
ACCCGGACACCCCCAGCCCCTCGGTGTTACGGAACCCCGCCACCGCCGGTAGGTCACCGACCCGCTCGCGGGCACCGGCGGCGATGGCCCGGGCGATCGGATGTTCGGAGGCGTCCTCCACCGCGCCGGCGCCGCGCAACACCTGCGACTCGTCCTCGCCATCCGCCGCGGTCACCGAGACCAGCGCGGGCGTGCCGGTGGTGACGGTGCCGGTCTTGTCCAACACGATCGTGTCGACCCGGCGGGTGGACTCCAGGACCTCGGGGCCCTTGATGAGGATGCCCAGCTGCGCGCCGCGGCCGGTCCCGACCATGAGGGCCATGGGCGTGGCCAGGCCGAGGGCGCACGGGCAGGCGATGATGAGCACCGCGACCGCGGCCGTGAACGCCATGGAGGTGCCGGATCCGGTGATCAGCCAGAAGGCGAACGTCGCGGCCGCCAAGACCAGGACGGCGGGGACGAAGACCCCGGAGATGCGGTCGGCCAGGCGTTGCGCGGCGGCTTTGCCGGATTGGGCGTCCTCGACCATCTGCGCCATCTGCGCGAGCTGGGTGTCCGATCCGACGCGGCTGGCCTCGACGATCAGCCGACCGCTGGTGTTGACCGTGCCGCCCACCACGGTGTCGCCGGCGGAGACCTCGGTGGGCACGGACTCGCCGGTGACCATGGCGGTGTCGACCGCGGAGGCGCCGTCGACGATCCGGCCGTCGGTGGCGATCTTCTCGCCGGGGCGCACGATGAACTCGTCGCCAACCTGCAGGTTCTCCACCGGGATCCGGGTCTCGACGCCGTCGCGCAGCACCGCGACGTCCTTGGCGCCGAGCTCGAGCAACGACCGTAGCGCCGCCCCGGCCGTCCGCTTGGACCGGGCCTCGATGTAGCGGCCCAGCAGCACGAAGGTGGTGACCCCGGCGGCGGCCTCGAGGTAGATGTCCCCCGCGCCGTCGCTGGGCGAGAGCGAGAACTCGAACCCGTGGGTCATCCCCGGCATGCCTGCGTGGCCGAAGAACAGCGCGTACAGCGACCACAGCAACGCGGCGGACGTGCCGATCGACACGAGGGTGTCCATGGTGAACGAGCCGTGCCGGATGTTGATCGCCGCCGCGCGGTGGAACGGCCACCCGCCCCACACCACGACCGGCGCGGCGAGGGTGAGAGAGAGCCACTGCCAGTTGGTGAACTGAAGCGCCGGGATCATGGCCATGGCGATCACGGGCACCGCGAGCACCGCCGAGACGATCACGCGGTGGCGAAGGCTCTCGACCCGGTCGGGGGCCGCGGTGTCGTCGGTGGCGTTGCCGGCGTGCCCCGTCGCGGCGGCGGCACCGCCAGCGTGGCCCTCGCTCGGGGCAGCGGACGTGCCGGGGCGGGGCG
>NZ_JAALDX010000505.1 GCF_014145095.1 Dietzia sp. SLG310A2-38A2
CCTGTCCTCGGCCGGCTCGGACGTCACGGCTCCGCCCGGTACGCCGGGCGAGGGGTCGATCTGGCCGCACGTCGAGCGTCAGGTGGTGGACCTGGTCACGGCGCACCGCTCCACGATCGTGTTCGTCAACTCCCGACGCCTGGCCGAGCGGCTGACCGCGCGACTCAACGAGATCTACGCCGAGGACACCGATCCGGGGTCGCTGCCGCCCGCGCCGGCCCGCCCACCCGCGCAGATCATGGTGCCGTCCGAGGTCTCGCGGGGTGCTCCTCCGGAGCTGGCCATGGCCCATCACGGATCGGTGTCCAAGGAGCGACGGGCGCTCATCGAGGACGCCCTCAAGTCGGGTCGGTTGCGCGCGGTGGTGGCCACGTCGTCGCTCGAATTGGGGATCGACATGGGCGCGGTGGACCTGGTCGTGCAGGTGGAGTCCCCACCGTCAGTGGCCTCGGGGCTCCAGCGTGTGGGCCGCGCCGGACACCAGGTCGGTGAGGTCTCCCGCGCGGCGGTGTTCCCCAAGCACCGCGCCGACCTCCTCCACAGTGCGGTGACCGTGGAGAGGATGGTCGCCGGCGCGATCGAGGCGATGTCGGTCATCACCAACCCGTTGGACGTCCTCGCCCAGCAGACGGTGGCCGCCTGCGCGCTCGAGCCGATCGACGTCGAGGACTGGTTCGCCGCAGTACGTCGGACCGCCCCGTTCGTCGGGCTGCCGCGGTCGGCGTTCGAGGCGACGCTCGACATGCTGGCGGGGAAGTACCCCTCGGCGGACTTCGCCGAACTCAGGCCGCGTCTCGTCTGGGACCGCGACGCCGGGACGCTGACCGGCCGTCCGGGAGCGCAGCGTCTCGCCGTCACCTCGGGCGGCACCATCCCCGACCGCGGATTGTTCGGCGTGTTCATGGTGGGGGAGAAGGCGACGCGGGTCGGCGAGCTCGACGAGGAGATGGTCTACGAGTCCAGGGTCGGCGACGTGTTCGCCCTCGGGGCCTCGAGTTGGCGGGTCGAGGAGATCACGCACGACCGGGTGCTGGTCACGCCCGCGCCCGGCGGCACGGGACGGCTGCCGTTC
>NZ_JAALDX010000506.1 GCF_014145095.1 Dietzia sp. SLG310A2-38A2
GCAGTCCGCGCGCCGCCATGTCCCGGCCCGTCAGCCGGGCCTGGAGGTGGCCGGTCTCGGAGAGCCGGTCGTAGTCGCCGCTGCCGAACGAGGCCTGCCCGTGGCGGACCAGGTGGATGGCCCCCATCAGCGATCGACCCCCGTCACGTCCGGTTCCCCGCCCCCGGCAGGCCGCCGAGGATCCCGCCGATCCTCTGGCGCGCGTCGTGCACACCGCCCGCGAGCAGCGGCAGGATGACCCTGGGCACCGCGAGTAGCTCCGGGATCACGTCGCGAGGGCCGAGCCGGGTGGGCGTCAGCCGACCGTCGCCGGTGCGGATGATGCGCAGGCAACGCTGTTCGAGGAACCCCACCGCGGGCCGGAACGCGCGGAACGCCGGGTTGGTCGTCTGACCGCGGAAGAAGCGGTGGTTGATCTGCTGGGCGATCACCGCGAGTCGGAACAACCCGAAGACCTCGTAGAAGCGCCAGTCCTTCTCGCTGATCTCCAGGCCCGACCGCTCGGCGTAGCGCTCGACGACCTCCCACCGGGTGAGCATCCCGGGCGCGTGGGTGGGCTGGCGCCGGAACGCCTTGAACACCGGACCGTCCCCGTCCTCGACCCAGTAGGCCAGGGCGCCGCCCAGGTCCATGAGCGGGTCGCCGACAGTGGCCATCTCCCAGTCCAGGACGCCGATGACGGAGGTGATGTCGCCGGGGTCCAGGACCAGATTGTCGAATCGGAAGTCGTTGTGGACCAGGCAGTGGCCCACATCCTCCGGCTGGTTGGCGTCCAGCCACTTCATCACCGGCGCGAAGTCGGGCACGTCGGGGGTCCGTGCGCGTCGGTAGCGGGCCGACCAGCCCTCGACCTGCCTGCGCACGTAGCCCTCGCCACGGTCGAGATCGTCCAGACCGGCGGCGCGGACGTCGACGGCGTGCAGGTCGACCAGGGCGTCGACCGCCCGCTCGGACAGACGCCGGATGGTGGCCTTGTCCGCGCGGAGCTCCCGGGGGAGATCCTTGCGCAGGATCGTGCCCTCGAGTCGCTCCATCACGTAGAAGTCGGACCCGATCACCGAATGGTCGTCGCAGAACCCCACCATGCGGGGCACCAGCGGGTACACCGGGCGGAGCGCGGACTGGACGCGGTACTCGCGCTTCATGTCGTGGGCACCGCGGGCCTTGGTGCCGGCCGGCGGGCGGCGCAGCACCAGGTCCACGCCGGGATACCGCAACACATAGGTGAGGTTGGACGCGCCTCCCGAGAACTGGCTCACCTCGGGGATGACCGGCTCGTCGTCGTCACCCAGGTCCACTCCCGCCAGGACGTCAGCGCTGTCCGGGGTGACGGCACGCAGCCAGGCCGCGACCGCCTCGACGTCGAACGCGTCCTCGCTGCGCACCGCGCCGGCGCCGGGGATCCGGCGGCTCAGGGGCGAG
>NZ_JAALDX010000507.1:0-2775 GCF_014145095.1 Dietzia sp. SLG310A2-38A2
GGCTGGCCGCTGCGGGGAGGTCCGCGGACGCCGTGCTCCTACTGCCGGGTTTCGACGAGTACCTGCTCGGCTACGGCGACCGGTCCCACGCGGTGGATCCAGACCATGCCGGATCGATCGTTCCCGGCAACAACGGCGTGTTCCGGCGGACGGTGGTGCACAGGAGCAAGGTGATCGCCACGTGGAGAACAGTGGGCGCGGGCGGCCGGCGTCGTATCGAGACCGCGCCGTTCTCGCCGCTGTCCGGGGTGCAATCGACGGGGATCGCGCGGGCGTTCCGCAGGCACCCGATCTGACGGGTTGCGCGTGCGGCACCGGCCAGGTGTGGGCCGTCCGTGACGCAGGAGGCTGTTTCGGCCGACATCACTCCGGGGCTACGATTCGGTCATGACGAACCCGAGCTACCCCGGTTCCCCCTCCGACTCCCCGTTCGGGGCGGGCCAGCCCCACGGACAGGAGTCCGGCTACTGGCAGGACTCGTCCTACGGTCAGAGCGCACCCTCCTACGGCCAGCACCCCGGCTACGCGAGCCAGGGGACCGGAGCGTTCACCGGCTCCCCCGGGGTCGCCCGACCCGGCCCGCCGTCGAACATCGGGTGGGCGGTGGCCTCGCTCCTGTTCTTCTGGCCGCTGTCGTTCGTCGCGATGACCCGCGCCTCGGATGTCTACCCGCTGTGGGCGGCCGGCCACCACGCCGAGGCGGAGGCCGCGAGCGCTTCCGCCAAGAAGTTGGGCCTCATCTCGCTCGCCATCTTCGGGGGACTCGTGGTCCTCTACTTCGTCTTCATCATCGCCATGGTGGGGCTGGCGTCCACCGGGTACTGATCCTCCACCGGGTACTGATCGCCAGCGCGCGGGCGCCGGGCCGCAGGCGCCGGTGTGGGGTCGTCACAGAACGACCGCGTCTGGACCCGACCGCGCCTCAGATCAGCCCCAGCCGCGGAGCCTCGATAGCCGGGCACGCATCCATCACCACGTCGAGCCCGGCGTCCGCGGCCCGCCGAGCCGCGTCCTCGTCGACGACGCCCAGCTGTAACCAGACCGCCTTCGCCCCCCTTGCGATGGCCTCGTCCACTACGCCGCCAGCCAGCTGGGAGTTCACGAAGACGTCCACGACGTCGATCTCCCCCGGCACTGACGCCAGGTCCGGGTAGCCCTGCTGTCCGTGGACCGTCTCGGCCTTCGGATGGACCGGGACGATCTCGTGGCCCAGGTCCCGGACGTAGGCGGCGATCCCGTACGCCGTGCGTGCGGCATTCGAGGACAGGCCCACCACGGCCCACCGCCCGCGATCCGAGAGCAGGCGCGTGATGACGGTCGGATCATTCGTATGGCTCATACCCTGTGCAATGCGCGCGGTCGCGCAGACATTCCCCGACGGGCCCTGTGCGCGGGTCCTTCCTTCGCAAGCTCAGTCAGTCCCCGACGGGCCTTGTGCGCGGGTCCTTCCTTCGCACGCTCAGTCAGTCCCCGACGGCGACCTTGCCGCGCCGGACGATCTTCGGGTCGGGGTCGAACACGACCTGCGGGTCCTTCTCCGGGTAGTCGAACTGGTTGAGGAAGTGGCGCATCGCGTTGATGCGCGCCCGCTTCTTGTCGTTGGACTTGATGGTGATCCAGGGCGCCCAGTCGGTGTCGGTGCGCCGGAACATCTCCTCCTTGGCGGCGGTGTACTTGTCCCACTTGTCCAGGGACTCCAGGTCCATCGGGGAGAGCTTCCACCGTCGGACCGGATCCAGCTGACGGATCGCGAAGCGGGTCTTCTGCTCCTCCCGGGTGACCGAGAACCAGAACTTGGTCAACCCGATGCCGGATTCCACGAGCATCTTCTCGAACATGGGTGCCTGCTCCATGAACGTGGAGTACTGGGCGTCCGTGCAGAACCCCATCACCCGCTCGACACCCGCCCGGTTGTACCAGGACCGGTCGAACATCACGAGCTCGCCGCGGGTGGGCAGATGACTGATGTAGCGCTGGAAGTACCACTGGTACAGCTCGGTCTCGGTGGGCTTGATCAGCGCCACCACGCGGGCCTGGCGGACGTTGATGTACTCGGTGAACCGCTTGATCGTCCCGCCCTTGCCGGCGGCGTCCCGGCCCTCGAACACGATCACGTGCCGGTGACCCGACTCGGCCTGCCAGTTCTGGAACTTGAGCAGCTCGATCTGCAGCAGGTACTTCTCCACCTCGTACTGGTTGCGGTCCAGCCGGTGGTCGTACGGGTAGTTCTCCCGCCAGGTGTCCACGGCCCTGCCGTTGATGTCGATGAGGTCGGGGTCCTCACCGTGGTCGTCGCGGACGGTGAAGCCCTCGGCGCGCAGCCGGTCGATGTAGTGACGGAGTTGGAACGTGGACATCGGTGGGAGCTCCTGTGCTGAGACTGGGTAGCGGTATCAGTCGAGGTCCACGACGACTGGAGCGTGGTCGGAGGCGCCCTTGCCCTTGCGCTCCTCGCGATCGATGAACGCGCCCGTCACCCGTGCCGCCAGCTCCGGCGAGTGCAGCTGGAAGTCGATGCGCATGCCCTGCTTCTTGGGAAAGCGCAGCTGGGTGTAGTCCCAGTAGGTGTAGACGCCGGGACCCGGGGTGTACTCGCGGGTGACCTCGCGGAAGCCCGCGCCGTCGAAGGCGGCGAAGGCCTGCCGCTCGGGCTCCGAGACGTGGGTCTTGCCGTCGAAGACCTCCATGTCCCACACGTCGTCGTCGTGCGGTGCCACGTTCCAGTCGCCCACGAGCGCCACCTGCGCGGCCGGGTCGGCGGCGAGCTCGGCGGAG
>NZ_JAALDX010000507.1:2849-3509 GCF_014145095.1 Dietzia sp. SLG310A2-38A2
AGTTTGTAGGTGTAGTGCGGGTCCGCCAGCTCGCGACCGTTGGGCACGTAGAGGCTGTAGACGCGGACGCCGTCGCACACCGCCGAGATGGCGCGCGCCTCCGGGTCCTGGGTGACCTCGGGATCCTTGTGGAAGCCGGGCATGTCGTCGAAGCCCAGCCGGACGTCGTCGAGCCCCACCCGGGAGGCCACCGCCACGCCGTTCCACTGGCTGAGCCCGTGGTGGGCGACCTGGTACCCCAACTCCTCGAACGCCTCGTGCGGGAACTGGTCGTCCTTGCACTTGGTCTCCTGCATGGCCAGCACATCCACGTCCGAGCGTTCCAACCAGGCCACGACACGATCCCGTCGAGCTCTGATCGAGTTCACATTCCAGGTGGCCAGGCGCATGGCGAGCAGTCTATTACCCCGGGTCGGATCGCGCGGACCGCGGAGCAGAACCCTCGACGACGACGAGGTGACGCATCGAATGATGCGGGGCCAACCCGAGCTTGGCCCACAGGCCGCGACCGGCCGAGTTGTCCGCGAACACGTGGAGGTGACACTCCTCGGCGCCCAGGGTCAGTCCCCACTCGACGAGCGCGCCGGTGACCACCTCGGCGAGCCCGCGGCGGCGGTGGGCGTCGGCGGTCTGCACGCACGAGACCGCGACGCGGGGCGC
>NZ_JAALDX010000508.1 GCF_014145095.1 Dietzia sp. SLG310A2-38A2
GACCGGCAGTGCCCCCGACCGCCCCCGGCGGGGGAGTGCGGACGGGGGCTGTACACGCCGTCGCCGGTGGGCCCACAATAGGGTGACCCCGGACGACGAGGGTCGCCCGGAGGCCTGATCTGGAGTCCACCATGATCCTCCGCACCGTCGCCGCCGCCGTCGTCCTGGTCGCCGTCTCCCCGCCGTCCACCGCGTGGAGACGGGCACCGCGGAGGCCGCCCCCGGCGCCTCCCGAGGTCCGTCCACCCTCACGGGGCCAGCACCCCGCCGGGTAGTCCCGGCCACCTTCCCCGGTCCGACGGGAAGGCCTCGGTAGACTCCTGCGCATGATCAATGCCGTCGGCGTCCCCCAGACCCTGCTCCTGCTCGGAGGCACCTCCGAGATCGGCCTGGCGATCTGCGGGGAATACCTCCAGCAGGGGCCCATGCGCGTGGTGCTCGCCTGCCTCCCCGGAGACCCGGGGATCGAGGACGCGCGCGCCGAGATGACGGCCGCCGGGGCCACCGCCGTGGACGTGGTGGACTTCGACGCCGCCGCGACCGACTCCCACCCGGCAGCCTTCGAGCAGATCTTCGCCGGGGGCGACGTCGACGTGGCGATCGTGGCGTTCGGCCTGCTCGGGGAGAACGAGGAGCTCTGGTCCGATCAGCGCAAGGCCGTGCAGATCGCCCAGATCAACTACACCGGCGCCGTGTCGGTGGGCGTGCTGCTCGCCGAGCGGATGAAGGCGCAGGGCTACGGCCGGATCATCGCCATGAGTTCGGCCGCCGGGCTCCGCGCCCGCCGCTCCAACTTCGTCTACGGCTCGACCAAGGCCGGCCTCGACTCGTTCTACACCGGTCTGGGCTACGCACTCGACGAGTACGGGGTGGACGTCCTGGTGATCCGCCCGGGTCAGGTCCGGACCCGCATGTCTGCGCACGTCAAAGAGGCGCCGCTAACCATCAACAAGGAGGACGTGGCCCGCATCGCGGTCAAGAAGTCCGGGGCGGGCAAGGGCGCGGTCTTCGCCCCCGCCGCGTTCGGCGGTGTCATGGCCGTGCTCACCCACGTGCCGCGACCGATCTTCCGCAAGCTCCCCTTCTGAGCATGCCGGTGGCGCTCCGGGGGCCGGGCCTGTCGGCCGCGGCGACGCTGCTGGCCGCGGCCGTCACCGCCGTGGTCCTGATCGGCTTCTCCCTCGTCTCCTTCCCCGCCTACGGCAACTCCAACGTCCTGCGGGCGCTGACGGTCGTGGGCCAGACC
>NZ_JAALDX010000509.1 GCF_014145095.1 Dietzia sp. SLG310A2-38A2
GTCGCAGCGCCCGCGGTGCCCGCTCCGGTGATCCCGGCACCGGCCCCGCTGCCCACCCCGCAGGAGCTGCACCAGCAGGCCGAGAAGGCGCTGCAGGACGTAGCCGGACAGGTCGACACCGCCGTCAAGGCGCTGTTCACCCCGCCTGCGCCGCCCGCCCCGCCGCAGGGCTGACACCGCGAGGGGGTACTCGCGAGCAGTCTTTGAGACACTGGACGGGTGACGTCTGCGAGCGATGCCTTCCCGACCCCGTCCGGCCTGTCCGGCACCACCCGATCGGCCGAGCTCTTCGCCGAGGCCCGTGAGCTGATCCCAGGCGGGGTCAACTCCCCGGTCCGCGCCTTCAACTCCGTCGGCGGAACCCCGCGTTTCATGCGTGAAGCGCGGGGTTCTCGCATGACGGACGTCGACGGCAACACCTATATCGACCTGGTGTCCTCCTGGGGCCCGATGATCCACGGCCACGCCCACCCCGCGATCGTCGAGGCCGTGCGGGAAACCGCCACCCGCGGCCTGAGCTTCGGCACCCCCACCGAGGGCGAGGTCGACCTGGCCCGCGAGATCGTGGGGCGGACCTCCGTCGAGGAGGTGCGCCTGGTCAACTCCGGTACCGAGGCCACCATGAGTGCGGTGCGACTGGCGCGCGGCTTCACCGGCCGGTCCAAGGTGGTCAAGTTCTCCGGCTGCTACCACGGTCACGTGGACGCGCTGCTGGCCGACGCGGGGTCGGGGCTCGCGACGTTCGCCCTGCCGGATTCGCCCGGCGTGACCGGTGCGACCGCCCACGACACGATCGTGCTCCCGTACAACGACGTCGAGGCGGCCCGCCTGGTGTTCGCCACCCACGGCAGCGAGATCGCCTGCGTGATCACCGAGGCCGCCGCCGGCAACATGGGCACGGTCCCGCCGCTGCCCGGCTTCAACGAGGAGCTGCGCACCCTGTGCTCCGAGAACGGCGCGCTGCTGGTGATGGACGAGGTCATGACCGGCTTCCGGGCCGGCGACCGCGGCTGGTGGGGGATCGACGGAGTGGCCGGTGACCTGACCACCTTCGGCAAGGTCATGTCCGGCGGCCTGCCCGCCGCCGCGTTCGGTGGACGCGCCGACGTGATGTCCGCGCTCGCCCCCGCCGGGCCCGTCTACCAGGCCGGCACGCTGTCCGGGAACCCCGTCGCGGTGGCGGCGGGCCTCGCCTCGCTGCGCCTGGCCGACCACTCC
>NZ_JAALDX010000510.1 GCF_014145095.1 Dietzia sp. SLG310A2-38A2
CGCGGCCGCGACGGGCGCGGCGGCCAGCGCGAGGGACGCGGCCAGTGCGAGGGACGTGGTGAGGGTGCGTGCGCCGGCGGAGCGGCGGCGTAGGGGAGTGACCATGACCGCAGTCTGCTACCCCGGTCGCCCCCCCGTTGGTAGTTGTGGCAACTAAGCAACTTCTACTCTTGTCGGCCGACGCCTGCTCCCGTCGGCCGGCGTCGGCGCTATCCCGAGAGCGCGGACAGCACCCGACCGGCCACGTGGGCGTGCCCGGCGGACGTGGGATGCACGGGCACCGAGGAGGTCTGCAGGCCGGTGAAGTCGACCCACCGGGTCTCCGGGGGCGTGCACATCGAGTGTCCGGGCTCGTCGGGGATCACGACGGTCGCCCCGTTGCGCTGAGCCGCGTCGCGGACCACCCGGTTGATGCTCTCCTGGAATCCGCGGACCTTGTCCCGTTCGGCCTCGGGGATCGCGATGAACGGTGCGCAGTCGGGCGAGGCGAGCAGGGTGCGGTCGTCCGGGATCGCGGAGAGGTATCCGACGGTCACCACGCGGGCGTCGGGGGAGCGCCGGGCGATCTCGGCGTACACCGAGTCCATCCGTCCGTCGAGCTCCTCGAGTGCCTGAGCAGCCTGGCGGTCGATCACGTCGGAGCACCCGGCGGTGGCGTCGAAGCCCTCGGCGAGTCGCGCGGTCACCGAGTCCACCATCGGCAGGAACTCGGGGGCGGTGTTGGGCCGGAGGGCGCAGGCCACGATCACCGCGGCGAACCCCACGTCGTTGCCACCGATGGTCATGGTGACGAGGTCGGTCCGCGCATCCAGGGCATCGAGCTGGGGCGGTGCCCCGTTGCGGGCGGGCTCCCAGAAGTCGTCGGCGGTGGCTCCCCCGCAACTGGCGTTTATGAACGTCCCCACACCGAGCTCGCGGGCCACGACCGTGGGATAGGCGTCGTCGGTCCGCACACACGCGACGGGCCCGGCGCCCCAGGATCCCGGTGCCACCCGGCCGACGGCGGCGTACGAATCGCCCAGCGCCACATAGCGCGCCGGACCGGTTCCGGTGCCGGCGTAGACGGAGGGGCCGATGCCGGCCCCACTCATCTGACCTGCGATGTTCTGCCCCAGCGTCTGCGTGGAGCCGCCGGCCTGCTCGATCGTGGACCCGGTGGACGGGGGAGCGGCGGGGATGGTCGGGGTCGACCCGGCAACGGCGGGGGAGACGAGTGAGGTCAGAAGGACCGATGCGGCGGCCGCCGCGGCGCCGGTGATCGCCGGGCCCACGCAGCGACGGAGACGTGAGGTGTGCATGGGATCACTCTCTCATGAACAATTGTCCATCAGATAGGACCGCGGCCCC
>NZ_JAALDX010000511.1 GCF_014145095.1 Dietzia sp. SLG310A2-38A2
CGCCGGTGTGGGCCGTCGCGCGCAGGGTGCCCGTGCGCCGCGCGAGCTGCGAACCCATGACGGCCGTCGCGGCGGCCTCCTCGTTGAGGGCGGGGCGGTGGACCACGTCGAACGGGTCGAGGAACGTCCCGCGCCTGGCCAGCTCGAGGTCGTAGCCGGCCAGTGGCGAGCCCTCGTAGCCGCTGACGAGGCTGGCGGTGAGCAGGTTCTGCCTGCGGTCCAATCGCGCGCGGTCGCGGACCGTACGGACGAGGGCCTGGATCCCGGTGAGGAACACCGTCCCGCTCTCCCGCGTGTAGCGGTCGGAGAGCGAGAACGAGGTGGCGTCCGCCCGTCCGTCACGCGGAAGGTCGTCGTGGGTCCCGCTCGGGGGGCCGAGAAGAGAGGTCATCGGTCACACCTGGCCTTCGAAAGACGAGAACTGTGCTTCCAGGCTAGGCGTGTAGGTGATGCACGTCACGTGGCCAGCGTGCGGCAGCGCACCGTGTACACAGTGGCGTCCGAAATTCGGCGAGAGATGGACATTGTGTCTAGTCTCGTCCGGATTACCCTGTACACATGGATATGGCTCCCGATCTCGATCACACCGACCGACGACTGCTGAAGATCGTCCTGGCGGGCCCCAGGGTCGGGGTGCGCGAGTTCTCCCGCCGCCTCGGGGTGGCCCGCGGGACCGCACAGGCCCGGTTGGACAAGCTCGAGGCCCGGGGCGTGATCGCGTCGTGGGCGCCGACCCTCGATCCGGCGGCGCTCGGGTTCCCGCTCTCGGCATTGGTCCACATCCAGATGGCACAGGCGAAGCTGGAGGCGACCTGCGCCGGCCTGGCGGAGGTGCGCGAGGTCCTCGAGGTGATGAGCGTGGCGGGGGAGTTCGACATCGTCTGCCGGGTGGTGGCCCGCGACCACGCGCATCTCGAGGAGGTCTTCAGCGCCATCATCGCCACCCCGGGCGTCCTCCGCACCCGCACCGAGGTGATCCTGCGGCGACGGGTCGGCCCGCGTGTCGCCCAGTTGCTGGACGAGTGAGGCTCACTCCCAGATGCGGTCGAACGGGTAGGCCCCCTCGTACTCGGAGGCGAGTTCGAGCAGTAGGCGATCGTGGCCGATCCGCGCCGACAGGTGCACGCCGATGGGCAGGCCGTCCGGCGCCCGGCCGGTAGGCAGCGAGACGGCGGGGGAGCCGGCGATGTTCTGGAGAGGAGTGAAGGTGACCCAGTCGGATACCCGCTGGAGGTGGGTCTCGAAGGGTAGGTCCGCGTCCAGGTACCCGACCTCGGGGGTCTCGTGGTTGACCACCGGGTTGAGGTAGACGTCGACGTCACCGAACGCCGAGTCGAACCGCCGCCTGGCCCGGTAGAGGCGGTACAGGTGCAGGGGGAGCGAGGGCAGACCCCGCCTGGCCATCGCGGCGAGGCCGATCGTGAACGGGTCGAGCCG
>NZ_JAALDX010000512.1 GCF_014145095.1 Dietzia sp. SLG310A2-38A2
CGACGCCCTGGCGTCGCCCGACGACCGAGCGGTGGAGGACGACGACGAGGTCGGGCCCCGGCGAGATCACCGCGATCACCCAGATTCCGTAGAGCGCCGCGACCTGTCCCGCGGTCACGCAGCGGACTCCATCGCCAGGAGACGCCTCTTGACCTCGAGCCCGCCCCGGTAGCCGCCGAGGCCGCCGTCCGAGCGCAGGATCCGGTGGCACGGCCACACGAGGGGAAGCGGGTTGGTGGCGCACGCCGTGCCCACCGCGCGGACGGCCCCGGGCTTGTCGAGGGCGGTGGCGATCTCCCGATAGGTCGCCGTGTGCCCGTACCCCACGTCGGGCAGTCGGCGCTGGACCAGACCGCGGAACCCGGAGGCCAGGACGGTGTCCAGCGGCAGGGAGAACTCCCGCAGACGACCCGCGAGGTAGTCGTGGAGTTGCGTGGTGGCGTCGTCGAGGACTCCCGTGGCATCGACGCCACCGGTGGCCTCGTCCGGCGATCCGGAGGCACTCGCCTGCACGACCCGGGGCCCGATCTTCGCGGCGAGCATCTGCAGGACCTCGTCCCGGGGTTCGCCTTCGAACGCCACGTACGCCAGGCCCTGCGGGGTCGCTGCCAGGAGCAACCCGCCGATCGGTGAGTCGACGGATCGGACCAGCACGTCCACCAGCCCCTCCTGGTGCGCCTC
This sequence comes from Dietzia sp. SLG310A2-38A2, assembly GCF_014145095.1. Taxonomy (GTDB): domain Bacteria; phylum Actinomycetota; class Actinomycetes; order Mycobacteriales; family Mycobacteriaceae; genus Dietzia. Next base: position 682 of record NZ_JAALDX010000512.1, read on the forward strand.
GCGTGCCAGGCGGTCTCGCAACCGGCCCGTGTCCGCGGGAGCGCCGCGGAGTGTGTCGATGACGTCGTCCCCGTTCATGTCTGCTCCCTCGTCGGTGTCGTCTGAACTGTCTGGTCACGCCCGGTCTGTTCCGGCATGGTCTGCCTCAGGGCCGCCACCCCGTCGGCCGCCGCGCGCCTCGCGGCCGAGTCGCTGCCCCCGATGAGTGCGGCGATCTCGGCGTACGGCAACCCGCCCAGATACCGGTAGGTCACACAGAGCCGCTGCCGGGTGGGCAGAGCGGCGACCGCGCCCCAGATCGGGTGGTCGCCGAGCTCGTCGTCGTCGCCCGAAC
>NZ_JAALDX010000050.1 GCF_014145095.1 Dietzia sp. SLG310A2-38A2
GGGCGCGGCCGGTGCGATCGCCGTGCCGCACGTGTTCACCCCCGAGACACACGGCCCCCGCGGGGCGGGCCACGCGGAACTGCCGACGACGACGAGGTCGGTCGATCCCCGCGATGGCGCCCGGCTCTGGGTGGACGCGGCACACGCTCATCCCGGTGAGCTGGTGGGGATCGTGACCGGTCCCTCGTCCACGCTGGCCCATGCCCTGGCGCTCGACCCCGCCCTACCCGGGCTGCTGGCGAGGGTGGTGGTGATGGGTGGTGCGTTCCGAGGGCATCCCGGCAACACCACCCCCGTCAGCGAATGGAACGTCGACGTCGACCCGGAGGCCGCCGACCGGGTGTGCCGGGTGTGGGAGGACGCGCGGGCTGCCGACCCCGCGGTCGGGGCCCCGCTGTGGTGTGGGCTCGATCTGACCGAGCGGGCGGTATGGACGCCCGAGCGCTCCGAGCAGCTGTTGGCGGCGTCCGGCTCGCCGTTGGTGCGCACGCTCATCGACGCGCTGCGCTTCTACTTCGAGTTCCACGAGTCGGTCGGCGAGGGCTACCTGGCGCAGGTGCATGATCCCCTGGTGGCCTGGCTGGCGCTCCATCCCGAGGCGGCCCTGACCGAGCCCGTCCATCTGCGCATCGAGTGCGCGGGAGAGCACACCCGGGGGATGACGGTCGAGGACCGCCGTGGCCACCGTGGGCGGCCGGCGAACGCCGAGCTCGTCGTCGACCTCTCCTTTCCCGGTGGTGCGGTCGCGGTGTTGGAGGAGGTCACCGTCTCGATCGCGGCCCTGCGCTGAGATGACCTCCACCAGCCCGCTCCCCCAGCACTCCCGAGACGCCGAGTCCGTCGCCCGCCGGCGCGTCCTCGCCATGCGTGCCACGTTCCGGCGGCACGACGAGGCGCTGAGCGCCGTGGGCTTCGTACTGCGCAAGCGCGGCTGACCTCCCCGGAGTCGCCGTGTAGAACCGGTGCTAACCTCGTCCGGATGCCCTGGCGGCGGCACCACCGTCGCCAGGGCAACGGACCGTCGTCTCACTTCAGTAGCCCCGGGAGAGTCCATGAGGCCTTTCGCCGCCGTCGCCCTCGCTGGTGGAGCCGTCGCGGCCGGGTTCGCCGCGCGACGCCTCGCGCAGCCTGCCCAGCCGACGGCAGCAGCCCCGACCCCGGTCGTCGTTCCCGACACCGCTGCGGCCGAGTCCACCGGGGTGCAGCAGCCGCGGCTCGCCGGTGCTCGCGGTCACGTTCCGGCGCTCGAGGGTCTTCGCGGTCTCGCGGCGATCGGCATCATCACCACCCACGTCGCGTTCGTGACCCGGATGTCCTACGGGACGCCGGTGCGCCGCCTCTACGGTCGTCTGGACATGCTGGTCGCGGTGTTCTTCGCCAAGACCGGCTTCCTGCTGTGGCGGGCACACTCCGACCACGCCCGCCGCGACCGGCCGGGAACGGCCCGCGCGGTGATCCCCTACCTGCGGGCCCGGCTCGTGCGAATCATGCCCGCCTATTCAGTGCTCGTCGCCGTCGCGATGGTGCTCCTACCCCAGAACCGGATCAACGGCCCCGGGGTCTGGCTGCGCAACCTCACCCTGACGCAGATTTACCAGCGGAGGTTCCTCGTCTCCGGGCTCACGCACGCGTGGTCACTCGCGGTCGAGATGGCCTACTACCTGGCGCTCCCGGCACTGTGGACCGGGATGAAGAACCTGCGGGGCGACAGGGCCCGCTGGCGGCTGCCCGCCGTCGGCGCCTTCGGGCTCTCCGGCCTGCTGTTCCCGCTGATCCCCTGGCAGCGGCTCCGGCTCCTGCCCAGGGGCGTCAACGACCAGATCCTGCCGCCGGCGTTCTCCGCCTGGTTCGCCTCCGGGATGCTGCTGGCCGAGCTGGCCACCGCCCGCCCGGGACTGCTCGCCCGACTGAGCCGGGCACCCTACGCGAGGTGGGGTTGGTGGACGGCCGGCGCCGGGGCGCTGCTCGCCACCACGTCGACCCGCTGGTTCTCCGAGGGCTTCAGACATCCGAGCGGCCGCGAGTACGCCGCGCGCAACGGGCTCACCGCGGCGATGGCGTTCTTCTTCCTCGGGCCGGTCGTCCTGGCCCCGGCGGGCACGCGCTTCCGAGTCCTGGAGTCGGCACCCCTGCAGGCGATCGGCCGCTGGTCGTACGGGATCTTCCTCTGGCACCTGATCGTGCTGCACTACGCGTTTCCGCTCACCCGCACCTCGCTGTGGACCCGGCGGATGGGCGTGATCTGGCCCGTGACCGCAGCCGGTTCGATCGCCGTGGGCGCGGCCAGTTACCGGTTCATCGAGGAACCGGCGCGAAAGCTCCTCTCTCCGCACGCCTGAATCCGGCGCCGAGTTCTCGTAGGGTGAGCGCACGACCGCGGACAGGCGCGCGGTCCCGACGAAGGAGAACAGTCATGGGTTACATCGGCGGCGGAGTGGTCCTAGTGGTGCTCGGCGCGATACTTATGTACGCGGTCGAGGTCACCATTCCGGGTATCGATTCGAACACCCTCGCGGTGATCCTCATGGTGGCCGGTGTGGTTCTCTTCGTGATCGGCCTCCTGTTCGCGATGCGCTCCCGAAGCCGCCGGGTGCCGGACGAGCGGTACTGAGCGCGAGCGTTGGCGGGCCGGGCGTCGACATCTCCTGCGCGGATGCCCCGGGAGGGGAATCCGGAGAGCGCGGAGAATTATTCTGCGGACCTGTCGATCTTCCGGCGCCCGTTCGTCATGGAGGTGTCGGCGCACACCACCGCGGCCGGCATCCACCACTGACATTCAGGAGATCGACATGAAGTACGTACTGCTGCTCATGGCCAACCTCGAGGACGTGCGCTGCGGCGAGGAGGAAGGCCCCGGCGTCGAGGAGTTCATCGCCTTCGACGCCGAGCTGGAGAAGGCCGGCGTCCTCGCCGGTGGTTTCGGTCTGGAGGACCCCGAGACCGGAGTTACGGTGAGGATCCCCGCGGGCGGGACCGACGCCGTCGTCACGTCCGGTCCGTACGCGGAGAGCAGGGAGTTCGTCGGCGGCACGATCGTCATCGACGTGGCGGACATCGACGAGGCGCTGGCCTGGGCCGCCAAGTGTCCCGGCGTCAGGGGCGGACGGGTCGAGGTCCGCGCGATGCTGGAGTTCTGATGCCGGACCGACGGGTCCGGGGCGCCGCGGGGGTGACCCCGTGACCGCCCCGGGCCCGGCGGCGTCGGACGTGCTCGCCGCACTGCGGCGCGAGGAGCATTCGCGACTCCTCGCCACGCTGGCGTCACGCTTCGGGGATCTGGATCTCGCGGAGGACGCGGCCCAGGACGCGCTCGAAGCGGCGATCGAGACCTGGCCTCGTACCGGGGTGCCGGACTCCCCGCTCGCGTGGCTCACGACCACCGCCACCCGCAAGGCGATCGACCGGCTCCGGCGCGAGAAGGCGCTCACCGAGCGTCTCGCGCGTCTCCGTGTCGAGGAGGACCGACGAACGTCCGCGCCGCCGGTCCGTGCGGTCGTGCAACCGGACGAGATCCCCGACGACAGGCTCGAGCTGTTCTTCGCGTGCTGCCATCCCACGCTCAAGACCGACGAGCAGGTGGCGCTCACGCTGCGCTACCTCGGCGGGCTGACGACAATGGAGATCGCCCACGCCTTCCTCGTCCCGGTGACGACGGTGCAGCAGCGCCTCGTCCGGGCGAAGAAGCGCCTCCGGGTCACCCGGATCCCGATCCGCACCCCCGGCCCGGACGATCTGCCGGCGCGACTGCCCGCGGTGCTCGCGGTGATCTACCTGATCTTCACCGAGGGCTACGCCGCGACCACCGGTGACGGCCACCTGCGCGGGGACCTCACGACGGAGGCGATCCGGCTCGCCCGGATCGTGCACAGGCTCGTACCGGGGCAGCCGGAGGCGACGGGTCTGCTCGCCCTCCTCCTGCTCACCGAGGCGCGCGCACCGGCCAGGGTCGACGACGAGGGCCTACCCGTCCCACTGCGCGAACAGGACAGGGACCGGTGGGACCGTCTCCTGTCGGAGGAGGGGCTGGACCTGGCGATGGAGGCGGCGGCCGGCGGGCCGGGGCCCTACTCGGTCCAGGCGTCGATCGCCGCGGTCCACGCGGAGTCGCGAGACGTCGAGTCGACCGACTGGGCGCAGATCGTGGTGCTGTACGACCTCCTCCTCGCTCTCGCACCCGGACCCGTCGTCCGGATGGCGCGGGCAGTGGCCGTGGGGCGCCGCGACGGACCGGAGACCGGCCTGCACCAGCTCGACGCCCTCGCCGGGGAGGCGGCGCTGGAGCGGCACCACCCGTTCCACGAGGCGCGGGCGACGACGCTCGAGGAACTCGGGCGCGGTGACGAGGCCCGCCGGGCCTGGGCGCGTGCCCACCAGCTCACGGAGAACGCTTCTGAGCGTGAGTACCTGGTCCGCAGGTGGTGGGACGCCTGACGCGCTCCCCGACGAGTCGGCGCGTCAGCGGTCGAAGGCGTCGATGATCGCCTGGGCCGCGAGCGCCGCCGTCAGCGTTCCCTCGCTGACACGTCTCTCGACATCCGCCGTGACCCGACGCACTTCGGGGTCGGCCGCGAGTCGCGCCATGAGGGTGTCGTGCACCATCGACCGGGTCCATTCGACCTGCTGACGGGCCCGACGGGCCTCGACCTCGCCGATCTCCCCCATCGTGTCCTGGTGGGATCGGACGGCTTCCCAGAAGTCGCCCAGACCGTCACCCTCGAGCCCTGACATCGTCAGGACGGGCACCTTCCACGCCGAATCCGCCGGTCGCACGAGCCGTAGCGCCGCGCCGAGTTCCCGCGCGGCGCGCCTGGCGTCCTTGACGTGGGGGCCGTCGGCCTTGTTGACGGCGACCACGTCCGCCAACTCCAACACGCCCTTCTTGATGCCCTGGAGCTGGTCTCCGGTGCGGGCGAGGGTGAGGAACGTGAAGCAGTCGACCATTCCCGCGACGGTGACCTCGGACTGGCCCACTCCCACCGTCTCGACGAGTATCACGTCGAATCCCGCCGCCTCGAGCAGCACCATCGTCTCGCGGGTGGCCTTGGCCACCCCTCCCAGCGTTCCGGAGGTCGGTGACGGCCTGATGTAGGCGCGGGGTTCCGTGGAGAGGGTGGCCATCCGGGTCTTGTCACCGAGGATCGAACCGCCGGTGCGGGTGGAGGACGGATCGACGGCGAGGACCGCCACCTTGTGGCCTTTCTCCACCAGATACAGCCCGAACGACTCGATGAACGTGGATTTGCCCACCCCCGGCACCCCGGTGATGCCGATGCGCAATGCACCGCCGGAGTGTGGGAGGGCGCCCAGGAGCAGCTCCTGCGCCTTCCCGCGGTGCGCAGGGTTGGTGGACTCGAGCAGCGTGATGGCCCGGGCGAGGACGGGACGATCGTCGTCCAGCACGCCCTCCAGGAGGGCCTCCACGTCGATCTCCCGGCGCGGCCTCGGGCCCGTCGCAGACGGGACCGGACCGCGGACCGCGCCCGTGCCTAGAGTGGTCGACAGGCTGCCCGAGAGGTTGCCCGAGCCCGCGGGATCGGGACCGGAGCCGAGGCGGTTCAGGACTCGGCCCCCGCCCCTGCCCCCTCACCGGGGCGGGCCGACGGCGAGTCCGCGGAGGCGGAGCCCGGGGACTCCGGCCCGGCAGAGGCCAGCTCGTGTCCGAGCTCCCGGGCGAGTGCCCCGAGCAACTCGATCGCCGCGTCCGAGATCACGGTTCCGGGAGGATAGATGGCGGTCGCTCCGGCGTCGTAGAGCTCCTGGAAGTCACCGGGCGGGATCACGCCACCGACGGTGACCATGATGTCCCCGCGGCCCACCGCGGCGAGTGCCTCGCGCAGAGCCGGTACCAGGGTGAGGTGACCGGCGGCCAGGGAGGACACTCCCACCACGTGGACATCGGCGTCCGCGGCCTGCTGGGCGACCTCTTCCGGGGTCTGGAACAACGGGCCCATGTCCACGTCGAAGCCGAGGTCGGCGAACGCGGTCCCCACGACCTTCTGCCCGCGGTCGTGGCCGTCCTGGCCCATCTTGGCCAGCAGGATGCGGGGCCTGCGGCCCTCCAGCTCGGAGAACTCCTCGGCCATCTTCATGGCCTTGGTGACGTTGTCCACGGCGCCCTCCTTGGAGACCTCCTGCCTGTACACGCCTGACAGGGTCTTGATCTCTGCCTTGTGTCGACCGTAGACCTTCTCGAGCGCGTCCGAGATCTCGCCGATGGTCGCGTGGGCGCGGGCGGCGTCGATGGCGAGTGCCATGAGGTTGTTCTCCATGCCGCTCCCGGCCCCGCCGCCGGCGGCCTCGGTGAGCCTGTCCAGGGCCGACTGACAGGCGGCCTCGTCGCGCTCCGCGCGGAGCCTGTCCAGCTTGGCGAGCTGCTCGGTGCGCACGCGCGAGTTCTCGACCTTGAGGACCTCGATCTCCTGGTCCTCGGTGACGACGTATTTGTTGACCCCGATCACCGGCTGGCGCCCGGAGTCGATCCGCGCCTGCGTGCGCGCCGCGGCCTCCTCGATGCGGAGCTTGGGGATCCCCTCGCCGATAGCCTGCGCCATGCCTCCCGCCTCCTCGATCTCGATGAGGTGCAGTCGGGCCTTGTCGGCGAGCTGAGCGGTCAGCCACTCGATGTAGTACGACCCCGCCCAGGGGTCGATCGGCCGGGTCGTCGCCGACTCCTGCTGGAGCAGGAGCTGGGTGTTCCGCGCGATGCGGGCCGAGAAGTCGGTGGGCAGGGCCAGCGCCTCGTCCAGTGCGTTGGTGTGCAACGACTGCGTGTGACCCTGCGTCGAGGCCATGGCCTCGATACACGTGCGGGCCACGTTGTTGAACACGTCCTGGGCGGTCAGCGACCAGCCGGAGGTCTGGGAATGGGTACGCAGAGACTTGGACTTCTCGTTCTGCGGGCCGAACTTCTCCACCAGTTCGCTCCAGAGCAGGCGGCCGGCCCGCAGCTTGGCGATCTCCATCGAGAAGTTCATCCCGATGGCCCAGAAGAAGGACAACCGAGGTGCGAACTTGTCGATCTCCAGCCCGGCGTCCAGCCCTGCGCGCAGGTATTCGACGCCGTCCGCGAGCGTGTACGCCAGCTCCAGATCCGCCGTCGCACCGGCCTCCTGGATGTGGTAGCCGGAGATCGAGATGGAGTTGAACCTGGGCATCTTTCGGGAGGTGTAGGCGAAGATGTCCGAGATGATCCGCATCGAGGGGGTGGGCGGATAGATGTAGGTGTTGCGGACCATGAACTCCTTGAGGATGTCGTTCTGGATGGTCCCCGCGAGCTGATCCGGTGTCACCCCCTGTTCCTCGGCCGCCACCACGTACAACGCGAGGATCGGTAGGACGGCCCCGTTCATGGTCATCGAGACGGAGACGGCGGACAGGTCGATGCCGTCGAACAGCTCACGCATGTCCAGGATCGAGTCGATCGCCACACCCGCCATTCCGACGTCCCCGGCGACACGGGGGTGGTCGGAGTCGTAACCGCGGTGCGTGGCCAGGTCGAATGCCACCGACAGACCCTTCTGGCCCGCCGCGAGGTTGCGCCGGTAGAAGGCGTTGGACTCGGCCGCGGTGGAGAAGCCGGCGTACTGCCGGATCGTCCACGGCTGGTTGACGTACATGGACGGGTACGGACCGCGGAGGAACGGCGCGGCTCCCGGAACGGTGTCCAGCGGGAAGGGGGTGACCTCCTCGCCGTCGTCGGTCGGGGCGCTGCCCGTCTCCACCGCGTCACGGTCCGCCTTGGTGAACACCCGCTTGACGTCGATACCCTCCGGGGTCTCCCACCGGGGTCCGGTGTCGGTGTCGGTGTCGGTGTCGACGTGGGCTGCGGTCCCGACGCCGTCCGGCAGGGGCGCACCCTCGGTGCTCTCGCGCAGCGGAGAGGTACTGAAATCGGGGAAGGTGGTCATCTCACTTCACTCCCAGCTGGTCGAGGAGGGTGGTCAGGGCGACGACTGCGTTGATCCCGGTCGCGAGGTAGCCGTCCGGTCGGTCGTCGGCGTCGGCGGGGAACCCCTTCTCCGCGCCGGCGAGGTAGACCGTCGTCACACCCGCCTCACGTAGTGCACGGACGGCGTCCGGTCCCTCGGCGGCGTAGCGCTTGTCGGCGCCGCAGAGGACGGCGATGTCCTCGCCCTCGCGGACACCGGCGTACTGGTCGGCTGCGGTGGCCAGGGGGTTGCGGGCCTCGATCCCGCCCGCGGCGAGCAGGTTGGCGACGAAGGTGATGCGACCCGTGGTCTCGGCCATGGGGCCGAGCCCGGCGAGCAGGACCGTCGGCCGGGCGCCGGTGGCCTCCAGGTGTGCATCCGAACGGTCGCGCAGGGCCTCGAAGTCGCGGCCGTAGCGGTAGTCCTC
>NZ_JAALDX010000513.1 GCF_014145095.1 Dietzia sp. SLG310A2-38A2
CCTGCGCCCGCTGCAGGCCCTGATGGCCGGCGCGTCCGAGGACGGGATCGACTCCGCACCGGACCGCCCGCACTCCCCCCTGCCGCGCGTGGTGACGGTGCTGCCCCTGCTTCTCGCCCTGGTGACCGTCGGCGCGACCTTCGCCGCCGTCCCGCTGGCCGAGCTCGCGATCGTCGGCCAGACCCCGGGAGGCCCGCGATGACGGACCTGATCGGACTCGTCCCCGGAGGCCTGCTCGTCCTGGCGCCCCTGGCGATCTCACTCCTCACGGCCGTGGCCGTCTTCCTCATCCCCGAGGGGGGCGTCCGCGCGAGATCGACCGTCAACCTCGGCGCCGCTGTGGTCAAACTGGGGCTCATCGCGCTGATGGTGCCGCTCGTGGTGGGCGGCGCCCGGCCCGAGTGGCGGACCGCGTTGCTGCCGGGGATCGACTTCGTCCTGCGGGTCGAACCGCTGTCCCTGCTGTTCGCCGGCCTGTCGTCCCTGCTGTGGCTCCTGACCACGGTGTACGCCATCGGCTACCTCGAGGCCCGCCCGCACCGCAGCCGGTTCTTCGGGTTCTTCGCCCTGTGCGTGACCGCCACCGTCGGCATCGCCTTCTCCGGAAACCTCGTCACGTTCCTGCTGTTCTACGAACTGCTCACGCTGGTCACCTACCCGCTGGTGGTGCACAACGGCACCGCGGACGCGCGACGCTCCGGCCGCCTCTACATGCTGTACACGCTCGGCGGCGGACTGAGCCTGCTCACCGGGATCGTCTGGCTCTCCGCCCTCGTCGGCGACGTCGAGTTCACCCCGGGTGGTGTCGAGGCGGTGGGCGCGCTCGCGGCCGACTCACCGGCCACGGCCGTCGCGATCTTCGTCCTCATGGTCGCCGGCCTCGGTGTCAAGGCCGCCCTGTTCCCCCTCCACGGATGGCTGCCGCGCGCGATGGTCGCGCCCGCACCCGTCAGCGCCCTGCTCCACGCGGTGGCCGTGGTCAAGGCGGGCGTGTTCGGCCTGGTGCGCGTGATCGACGACGTCTACGGCGTGGAGGTGGCCGCCGCCCTCGGGGTTCTGACGCCGCTGCTCGTCGTGGCCTCGTTCACCGTGATCTACGGGTCGGTGCGCGCACTGTTCCAGGACGACCTCAAGAAGCGGCTCGCGTACTCGACCGTCAGCCAGGTCTCCTACATCACGCTGGGGATCACGATGGTGAGCGCGGTGGGAACCGCCGGCGGCCTGGCCCACCTCGTGCACCAGGGGCTCATGAAGATCACCCTGTTCTTCTGCGCCGGACTGTTCGCCGAGGTCCTGGGGATCAAGACCGTCTCGGCCCTGGCCGGACTCGGCCGCCGCATGCCGTGGACGTGCGCCGCGTTCACCGTGGGCGCGTTCGGCATGATCGGCGTGCCACCTGTCGCGGGGTTCATCTCCAAGTGGGAACTGGGACTCGGGGCGCTCGACTCGGAGAACCAGTGGGTGATCTGGGTCCTGGTGGCCAGCGCGGTGCTCACCAGCGCGTACTTCCTCCCTCCCGTGGTGGCTATGTGGTTCGGTCGCGCCGAAGCCCGACACGACACCCCCGAGTACCGGCGACGGCCCCGGCTCGAGGCACCCGCCGCCCTCCTCGTTCCCGCGGTCATCACCGCCGGGCTCTCCCTGGCCGTCGGGATCGTCGCGGCCGCCCCCTACGCGCCGTTGGCCATGGCCACCTTCATCGCGAGGGGGGTGTTCCCGTGATCACGAGCCTGTGGACCGCCACCTTCCTGCTCCCGCTCCTCGTCGCCGCCGGTCTGGGCGTTCTGGCCACCCGAACCAACCGGGGCCCGGGCGAGGACGACCGGCGCGGCCCGGCCGCTCCGGATAGGCGCGGCCC
>NZ_JAALDX010000514.1 GCF_014145095.1 Dietzia sp. SLG310A2-38A2
ACCGGTCGGGGGGCGGACGGGGGGCGGACGGCCTCCCGACCACCCAGGCGGACGGCTTCCCGACCGCACCGTCGGCCGGTCACCCGACCCCGTTCCCGGCCAGGAGCCGCCTCAGCTCGGCGGTGCCGGTGACGACGTTGAACTCCTTATATCCACCGCGGGTGGCGTGCGAGTTCACGCCGACCACCCGACCCCGCTCGTCCACGATGGGCCCCCCGGCCATACCGGGGCCGAGGTCCGCATCGATCTCGTACCCGGCCGCGCCCCTCGGCGAGGCCCGCCGGGTGGAGACGGTGCCGGACTTGAACGACGGCGGCTGGATGGCCCTCTCCTCCGAGACGCCGCCCCCGGCGCCGGGGAACCCGATCGCGGTGACCCTGTCCCCCGGTCGCGGATCGTCCCGTGCAATCGCCAACGCGGGTGGCCGCGGACCGGCACCCGGTCCGTCGATCCTCAAGAGCGCCAGATCGCCCTGCTCGGCCGGCATCACGTCGACGATCCGGGCCCTGACCCAGTCGGTGATGATGGCGCCGTCGACGCCCGGCTGGCCGGCCATCACCCGAATCTCGACCTCGGCAACCAGGGCGGCCTCGTCGGCGACGTCGTGGTCGCTCAGATAAGAGGCGACCACGGCGCCACGGCCCTCGTCCCGGCCGACGCAGTGCCCGGCGGTAACGATCTCCCCGCCCTCGCCCGCCATCCATCCGGTGCACGTCCGGACCGCTGTCACCTCGGCGGACCGGGCGCCGTCGCCCTCCCCGTCACCCGGTTCCAGGACGTACCCGGAAACCGTGGTCACGAGGAACACCACGGAGTTGTCCAGATCCTGGAGGTTCATCGACGACGGCTCCCCAGCGGGCGAGGTGGATTCGATGACCCCGGGGACGTTCTGTAGGGCTGCGGGGATCTCGCCTCCGCCCTGAACACATGCCGTCGCGGCAGCGAGGAGAGCTGCGGCGAGAGGCAGTGCCGACGTCCGTCGTGGGCCCATGGCGGCTTCCTTAGCCATATGAATGGATCTTCACATTGGGATGCTGTGGACGTTACTCCGCTCGCCGACCTCCCACCAGATGCACTCGCTACTCGCAGGCGACCCCGTCGTTATCCCGGTCCAGCTTGGGTGCGTAACCAGGGTCACCGCGCATCAGCGGGGCCGCGCCCGCCGCGCGCGCGGCGTCGCAATTGGCGTAGTAGGTCGACTGCTGGGCGGGCGCCGGAGGGGGTACGTAAACGGGCGCAGGTGGCGGCGGGGCGATGGGCGACGGCTCGGGCGGAGGCGGAGGCGGAGGCGG
>NZ_JAALDX010000515.1:0-1089 GCF_014145095.1 Dietzia sp. SLG310A2-38A2
AGCCGAGCGTCATGGGCAGGCCCTCCACCCGGACCGCGTCCTTGAACGCGGACGGCACGCCGGCGAGCGGGGCGGAGAGCTGGGAGTTCTGGACCCATGCCGCCCGGTGGCGCGCGCGGTCGTAGTCGGTGTGCACCATGGCGCCCAGAACGGGGTCCACCGCCGCGCAGCGCTCGATGGCGGCCTCGACCAGTTCCGCGGGTGAGACCTCCCGCCTGCGGATTCTCTCCGCGAGGGCGGAGGCGTCGTCGTACCCGAGCGCATCGTCGCGGAAGGCGTGCACGCGGCGCGGCATCGCGGCAGGGGTCGGGTCGGCGGCGGCGTCGGTTGTGGTGTCGGTCACGCACCCACTGTAGGGCTTCCCCCTTGACAACGAGGGGGCCACTCGTGCATCTTAGGTGTACCTAACTTAGGCGAGCGTCACCTTATTCTCGTACTCGAGATCTCGCCGTGTAGCGGGCGACCGGTGGAGGGCAAACCATGGCAGTGCACCCGATCGTGTCGGATCCGGTCATCACGGGCGCCCGGCGTCTCCTGGACGGTGCGGGAATCGCCACGATCGCCGTCCGCGGCAGCCGGGACCGCTCTGACGTCATGGTCTCTGCGCAGCACCGCTGGATCGGCGGAGGCTCGGTCGTCGTCACCGGGGCACCCGCACCGTGGTCCGGCCTGATCGTGGAGCCGGGATCCCCGGTCGAGGTCGTCGTGATGATCGACGAGTTCGCTCCCATCGTCGAGGCGAAGGTGCACGTCGCCAGCCTCCACGGCTTCGGGGTGGCGCGTGCCGCGCGCCAAGGCGAGGGGTGGGTCGTCGAGATCGAGATAGAACTCGGCGAACTGCAGGTGCGCCGGCTCGGTCACGAGGGAACGGTCCTCGCCCGCGACCTGGATGCGGTGCCCTCGGACCCGCTGGCCTCCGAGGCGCCCGGCCTCGCGGACGAGATCCGGGCGCGCTTCGGGGAGCACCTGGCGATCCTGGCGGGGTCGGGCGATCCGGCTCATCCGCCGTTCGTCCTGGGCGTCGATCCGGACGGACTCCACCTGCTGACCGCACTCGGGCGCGACGCCGATGTCGTACACCTGCCGTTC
>NZ_JAALDX010000515.1:1161-4963 GCF_014145095.1 Dietzia sp. SLG310A2-38A2
TGCCGGGGACGTGGTCCGCGAGATGGGCCAGTACGTGGCCCGGGCGAGCTGACCCCCGGCCCACGCCCCAGCCCGTGCTCCGGGCCGTGCTCCGGGCCGCGGGCCTGCGGCGCCTACGCCGGGGAGTAGGTCAGGCAGTCGGCGGTGTCGGCGCCGGAACCGATCTTCACTGACTCCGCCGAGCAGAGCAGATCCTTGTTGTGCGTGCACTCCACGCGCTGACATGCGCCGACGTGAGCGCTCGCGGTGGGTAGCCCGCCCCGTACGTCGAGCGAGATGAACGTCCCGCACTCGGCGTGGTCGGGCGATCCCGCCACGGTGATCGCCGGGGCCGTGCAGTCCGCGTCGGCGTTGAACGAGCACGTGGTGACGGTGCAGTTGCTGATTCCGGTGAGAGTGGCCATGGCGGTTGCTCCTCGTATCGGTGGTGACCCGGTGGTGCCGATCCGGTTGGTGCGGACCGTTCGGGTGCCACCGAGTCAACTCCTGATCGCCTCGACTTGCAAGCAAGGAGAGCCTGTGCTAGCTCAGGTTAGCCTAAGCATCTGACCAGCGCTTTCTCTACAGATTCGCGCGGTGAATCCTGCCGACCGCCTACCCCCGCCGCCTCTCGGGGGCGTGCGCGGCCCCGGATCCCCTCTGGACATCTGTGAGCCATGGCACTATGGTCGAACTCAGTTAATCCGACTTAACTGAAAGGGAGCGGCGCTGATGACTTCCGCGACCACCGATCGCCCGACCACCAACCGCCAGGCGCACGAGGAACTCCTCACCGACCTCCGCGACCGCCTCGAGCGGGCCGCGTTGGGTGGCGGGGAGAAGGCCCGTGCCCGCCACCTCGAGCGGGGGAAGCTCCTCGCCCGCCAGCGCGTTGACGTCCTCCTGGATCCCGGTAGCCCGTTCCTCGAGCTGTCCCCGCTGGCCGCCGAGGAGATGTACGGGGGCAAGGCCCCGGGCGCCGGTGTCGTCGCCGGGATCGGCCGGGTGTCCGGGCGCGAGTGTCTGATCATCGCCAACGACGCGACCGTCTCCGGAGGCACCTACTACCCGATGACGGTCAAGAAGCACCTGCGCGGGCAGGAGGTGGCGATGGCCAACAACCTGCCGTGCATCTACCTGGTGGACTCCGGCGGGGCGATGCTCCTGCAACAGGACGAGGTCTTCCCGGACCGCGACCACTTCGGCCGGATCTTCTACAACCAGGCGAACATGTCCGCCAAGGGGATCCCGCAGATCGCCGCGGTCATGGGGTCGTGCACCGCCGGCGGCGCGTACGTCCCCGCGATGAGCGACGAGGCCGTGATCGTCCGGAACCAGGGCACGATCTTCCTCGCCGGCCCGCCGTTGGTGAAGGCGGCCACCGGGGAAGAGGTCACCGCCGAGGAGCTCGGCGGTGGTGACCTGCACGCCAAGACCTCCGGTGTGGTGGACCACCTGGCCGACGACGACTACGACGCGCTCATGAAGGTCCGCCAGATCGTGGCGACCTGCCCGCCGGCGCCCGAGCCGGACTGGGAGGTGCTCGAGCCCCGTGAGCCCGTACGCCCGCAGGCGGACCTCTACGACCTCGTCCCGGTCGACTCCCGCCAGCCCTACGACGTGCGCGACATCATCGGCACGATCGTCGACGGCGGCGAGTACACCGAGTTCAAGGAGAACTACGGTGCCTCGATGGTGACCGCGTTCGCGCGGATCCACGGCCATCCGGTGGGGATCATCGGCAACAACGGCGTCATCTTCTCCGAGTCCGCGCTCAAGGGCGCGCACTTCATCGAACTGTGCGACCGCCGCAAGATCCCCCTGGTCTTCCTGCAGAACATCACCGGCTTCATGGTCGGCAGGCAGTACGAGGCCGGCGGCATCGCCAAGAACGGCGCCAAGATGGTCACGGCCGTGGCGTGCGCCCGTGTCCCCAAGTTCACCATCGTCGTGGGCGGGTCGTTCGGTGCCGGCAACTACTCCATGTGCGGCCGCGCGTACTCGCCGCGATTCCTGTGGATGTGGCCCAACGCCCGGATCGCCGTCATGGGCGGGCCCCAGGCCGCCGACACGCTGGCTTCGGTGCGCGCCGCGCAGGTCACCAAGGCGGGCGGGGAGTGGACCGACGAGCAGCAGGCCGAGTTCACCGCGCCAATCCGTGAGCAGTTCGAGGAGCAGTCCACCGCGTACTACTCCACGGCCCGCCTGTGGGACGACGGGATCATCGATCCCGCCGACACCCGCACTGTCCTCGGTCTGGCCCTCGCGGCCGCGGCCAACGCCCCCCTCGAGCCGGTCAACAACGGCGTCTTCAGGATGTGAGAAGCCCCATGTCAGAAGTATTGACCCAGAAACTCCACACCGTTCTGGTGGCCAACCGCGGTGAGATCGCGTGTCGCGTGATCCGTTCGCTGCGGGCAGCCGGTATCCGCTCGGTCGCCGTCTACTCCGATGCCGACGCGGACGCTCTCCACGTGCGCATGGCCGATGCCGCTGTCCGCCTGGGCCCGGCCCAGGCCTCGCAGTCCTACCTCGACTTCGAGAAGGTGATCGACGCGTGCCGCCAGACCGGCGCGCAGGCCGTCCACCCGGGGTACGGATTCCTGTCCGAAAACTCGCGGTTCGCGCGGGCACTGGAGGAGGCGGGCCTGATCTTCGTGGGGCCGCCGGCCACCGCGATCGAGACGATGGGCGACAAGATCACGGCCAAGGCCGCGGTCTCGGCCCGAGACGTGCCCACCGTGCCCGGGATCTCGCGGCCGGGACTGACCGACGACGAGTTGGTCGCCGGCGCGGAGGAGGTCGGGTACCCGGTCCTCGTCAAGCCGTCCGCGGGCGGCGGCGGCAAGGGCATGCGACGGGTGGAGCGGGCGGAGGATCTGCGCGCCGCGCTCGACTCCTCCCGCCGCGAGTCGGCGGGCGCCTTCGGGGACGACACGCTGTTCCTCGAGCGGTTCGTCGACACCCCGCGCCACATCGAGGTGCAGGTCCTCGCCGACACCCACGGCAACGTCATCCACCTGGGCGAGCGTGAGTGCTCGCTGCAGCGCCGCCACCAGAAGGTCATCGAGGAGGCGCCCAGCGCGCTGCTCGACGAGGTCACCCGCCAGCGCATCGGTACCGCCGCGTGCGACGCCGCCCGCTCGGTGGGCTACGTGGGCGCCGGCACGGTCGAGTTCATCGTGTCGGCCAACGCCCCGGACGAGTTCTTCTTCATGGAGATGAACACCCGCCTCCAGGTGGAGCACCCCGTGACCGAGATGGTCACCGGTGTGGACCTGGTGGACTGGCAGGTCCGCATCGCCGCGGGCGAGGAGCTGACGCTGCGCCAGGAGGACGTGACCCTCACCGGACACGCGATCGAGGCCCGCGTCTACGCGGAGGACCCCGCCAAGGGATTCCTGCCGACCGGCGGCACCGTGCTCGGGTTGGAGGAGCCCTCGGGCGACGGCATCCGCGTGGACTCCGGCCTGCGCGTCGGCACGGTCGTCGGAAGCGACTACGACCCGATGCTCGGCAAGGTCATCGCCCACGGCACCGACCGCGCCGAGGCGCTGGCCCGGCTGGATGCCGCGCTGGCCGGCACCCACGTACTGGGCCTGCGGACCAACATCGACTTCTGCCGGTTCCTGCTGTCCCAGCCGGAGGTCGTCGCCGGCGACCTCGACACGGGCCTGCTCGACCGGACCCTCGACAACTACACCGCCACCCCGGCACCCGAGGGCGCACTGGTCGCCGTGGCCATGCACCGCACCGAGGAGCGCTGGGCCCGAGTGCCGGCAACGCGGCGGGGACCGTGGGACGTGCCCAACGGCTGGCGGGA
>NZ_JAALDX010000516.1 GCF_014145095.1 Dietzia sp. SLG310A2-38A2
GCCGCCTACGGGGCCGTCGCCGCGGTGGGCGACCCCATGACATGGCCCGTGCGTGTGGCCGTGGCCGCCCCGGTCGTCGCCGTGCTCGTCCTGGCGGTGCGGCGCGGTTGGCACCGTGCCCGCTCTCCCCGCACCCGGAGCGGTATCGCCGTGGGAGGATCCGTGCCGATCATCGTGTGGATGGTTCTGCTCGCTGTCGTCGCGGCGATCCAACTGGGCCACTTCTTCGCCGAGCCGCGCTCGATCTACCCCACACTCAGCTCCCTGTTCGAGGAGCCGCTGTCCTTCTACCCGGTTCGCGCGGTGGCCTTCTCCGTCTGGGCGTGGCTGGGATGGGCCCTGGTGACACGGTGACGCTGTTGCCCGCCGACCGTTCGGCCAATCTCGTCATCTGGGCGGTGGTCTGGGCGGCCGTGGTCGTCTGGGTCGTGGTGACGACCCGGTCCCCCCTCCTGCCCACCTTCGTCGACCTCGTCCGGTTCGTGTGCCGGTTCTGGTTGCTCCGGTGGGCGCTGCTGGCCTTCTGGATCTGGCTGGGGTGGCATCTGCTCGTACGCACCACCGCGTGAGCGCTGCTGCAGGTAAGCGGGCGAAAACCGTAACGTGGGAGGAGAACTCGACCGATAAGCGGTGGGGCCGGTTGAAAGGCCGGGCGTGAGGAGGCTGGTGCGAGCATGGTCCCGAGTCGCCCCTGCCCCGGTGGTGTCGTCCCCCGTCAGCCCCGGTCGCGTTCTCGGGATGGCCATGAGTCCGCTGTGGCCTTGCCAGCGACCGGCCCGTCCTCGCGAACCCTCACGGTCACCGACATTCCCCCGCGCGGCCGTCTGACGGCCACGCTCTCCGGTCCCGCGCGACTGGTGGTGGCGCACGGGCCGCGGATGTCCGGTAAGACGACACTGCTGCGTCAGTGGCTGTCCGGCAATTCCCCCGGTGCCGGAACCACGGCCGGAGTGATCGATCCCGATCCCGAGCTGGTGGGGGACGGTTACTGGCGGCAGGTCGCGGAATCGGTGGGTCGACTGCGCCGGCCGGGCGAAGGCCCGGGTGCTCCGGCCGGGTCGCCGCCGGATGCCTACGGTCAGCTCGGGGACATGCTCCGGCAGTGGGAAGGCCCGCTCACCCTGGTGCTCGACGACCTCCACCTGGCGGTCGACCCGGAGGATCGTCTCCGCGAGCTGGTCCGATGGGCACCGGCCGGTGGATTCCGCATCGTCGCCACCACGCGGGTCGCGATGGACTGGAGCCGCACCGCCGGCGTGCCCGGGGGGACGATCTCCGTCGGCCCGGAGGATCTGATGCTGACGGATGCCGAGCTCGCCACGGTGGTGGATCGAGCGGGGGCGTCCACTCTCAACCAGGTGCCCCTGGCCTCGATCGCGGCCGAGACCGGCCGTATCGCGGGCCTGGTGGGGGTCGGTGTTGAGGCCGTGCGGTCATCCTCCACCTCGCGTGGGGACCCGGCCGACCTCATCCGCGGCGAGATCGACCACGTCATCCTCCGCATCCTGGACGGCGATCCGGACCTCGTCCGACTCCGCGAGGACCTCTACAGAACCGCGGTGGCCGCACCTCTGACCCTGTCCGCGGCGACCGTCGCGGTGGGTGGGTCCGGTGGGCGTGACGCCGCGGCGCGCGACCTCCTGGCCACGGCGGAGCGCCACGGCCTCCTCGTCCGCGAACCCGGGGAGGTGGAGCCCACCTGGAGGTATCCGGGCCCGGTCCGGGGTTCGATCCTCCGTATCGCGCGAGCCGAGGGGCCGGAGCTCCTCCGCGATTCGCGGCTCGCGTTGATCGACCACTCGCTCCGGCACGAGCGACCCCACGCCGCGTTCGTCCTCGCCATCGACGCCGAGCGCTGGGACCTCGTGTTGGAGATCCTCCGGGCGCACTGGACAACCCTCTACCCGTCGAACTTCCTCCAGATGGACGGGGATCTCCGGCGCATTCCGGCCGACGTCCTGGAGAGCGAGCCGCTGTTCGGCACGTTGCGCCGGATGCACAATCAGTTCTCCGCGCCCAAGGACACCCCGGCCCCTGCGCCCGCCATCGACGCGTCTCCCGAGGTGTCCGACGACGCCGAGCGGCTGATGCGGATGATCTCGCTCCGTATCGACGGTCGTTTCGCCGACGCCGCCTCGGAGTACGCCTCGCTGAGCCGCGTCCCGGTCCCGGATCTGGACTCGTCGACGCAGGCGGAGCGGGACGGACCCGCGTTCGTCTTTCTCCACCTGGGTCTGAGTCTGTTCCTGGTGGGCCGGTTCGACGACGCCCACCAGCTGTTCCGCCGGGGGCACCGAATCGGGGCCGGGAGCTTTATCGAACGCGACTCCGCCGGGAAGCTGACGCTGGTGAACGCCCTGCTCGGCCACGTCCGCGAGGCGGAGTCCTGGTGGGACGAGGAGCGGCGCCACCCGCAACTGCCGCCGGACTCGGAGCTCGTCGTGCGACCGGCCGGGATGATCGGCGCGGCGTTGGCGCGGCTCGACCGCCTGGACATCGAGTCGGCCATCGGCCTGATGACGGACCTGGGGGCCCCGGCCGACCAGGAGGAACTGTGGGGCCTCGCGCTCTACGTGTACGGCCAGATCGCACTGGCCACCGGCACCCCGGCTGACGGGCTGCGGTATGTGGAGCACCACATGAGGAGGTTCCCGGGGCTCTGCGACAACGGCGCCGTGGTGAGGCCGCTGCTCGACGCGGTCCGGGCCGACCTGCACCTGGCGATGGGGCACCCGGGCGAGGCCGCGGAGCTCCTCGCGGGGTCGACGCACCCTCTCACCGCCCCGGCTCGCGGCCGGACCCGACTCCACGAGGGTGACCACGTGAGGGCGTTGGAGGTCGTCCGAGCTCACCGAGGGGACCTCCGGTGCACGGCACGGGACTCCGTGGAGCTGTCCCTGATCGGAGCCGCCGCCTCGATCGCCACCTCCGCACGGGAGGAGGCGGTGGACTACCTGGACGGTGCGATCACCACGTCCAGGCTCACGGGGTTGGTCCGTCCCTTCACCACGCTCCCG
>NZ_JAALDX010000517.1 GCF_014145095.1 Dietzia sp. SLG310A2-38A2
CCGGCTCACCCCGACCCCCCGCCACCCCGTCCCTGCCGCGGCGGGAGCAACTCCGGCCGCCGCGGTCCGATCTCGAACCGGACGGACTGTGGGACGGCGTCCGGGCCACCGCCGCGGACGCCCCCTCCCCTGACGAGGGCACGGCCCTCATCGGCGGCGCGGAGATCCGTGAGTCGTCACTGGAGGGCATCCGCCTGAGCAGCGCCAGGGCCGATTCTCTCCGACTCACCGACGTCGTGGTCAGCAGCTGCGACCTGTCCGGGATGGTCGCCGACGGGGCCACGTTCACCCGGGTCAGGTTCCTCGGGTGCCGGCTCACCGGCATGGTCCTGTCCGACGCCAAGCTCACCGACGTGTCCTTCGAGGACTGTCACGCCGACATGATCAACCTGCGGATGGCCCGGCTCCAGCGGGTGCGCCTGTCCTCCACCCGCTGCAGGCAGGCCGACCTGCTGGAGGCGCGGGTGGCGGACTTGTCGACCGACGGCGCGGACCTGCGCGGGGCGACCCTCGACCGGGCCACGTTCACCGCGGCGGACCTCAGGGGTGCCGACCTGGAGGATGTCCGGGGAGCATCCGCACTCCGGGGGGCGATCATCTCTCCTGAGCAGGTCCTGGGGGTCGGACTGGCACTGATCGGCGAGGCGGGGATCAGAGTCGAGTAGACGGTACCGGGCGAGCCCTCAGGGCAGATGGGAGGCGGCGTCGCGCCACTGGTTGACGGCCCGGTTGATCACTGCCTGGAGGCGGAGGACCTGGTCGCGGTCGGTGAGCGTGATGCCGTCGACGTCGGTCCGCAGAAAGAGTTCCGGCACCCCGCGTCCGGCGCCGTTCTCGTCGAGGACCACCTTCTCGGCGACCATCACCTCGAGAACCGCGTCGTCGGCCGGCCCGTCGACTTCGGCCACGAGGTCATGCCGGTAACGAGGGGTCGAACAATCTACTGCATCGGTCACGAGGGGAACTCCCGACTGGAACGGAGGGACGTTTCCAATGATAGGGGCGACAAAAAGACTGATTGCACCAGTGGGGCAGCGTGTTACCGGTTGTGACGGTTCCGTGACCCACGCCACCCCCAGCGCAGCCCTGCCGCCGGCGGCAATTGTGGGAAAAGTTGCGTGAGTTGCTTGTGTGACAGTTGTTACTAATTGATACTCCTCCTATGACACCAGACGGTCAGCCAGCCAGCCGCGCCCTCGTCCCCCGCCTGCTCGTGGCCCTCGCCTCAGCGGCCGCCCTGGCTCTCGGACTCCTCGTCGTCGTCATATCCCCCCGCGCCGACGCCGTCATCCCCCTCTCCCCCGCCTTCGACGGCCTGGCCCGTGGCGTCGACTCCTCGAGCTGGCAGCACCCGCACGGCGCGCCGGTCGACTGGCACGCGGCGGCCGCAGCCGGCCAGTCCTTCGCCTTTGTCAAGGCCACCGAGGGCACCGGTCCCGCGAACCGCTACTACGAGGCGGACGTCGAACAGGCCCGGGCCTCCGGCATGTCGGTGGGCAGCTATCACAAGGCCCGGCCCGCGATGGATCCCTCGGTCCAGGCGCACGCCTTCGCCACCCGCCTGCAGTCCGTGGGAGGTCAGCAGCTACCGCCGGTGCTCGACATCGAGACCGACGAGGGCAAGAACCCGGACGAGCTGATCGAGTGGACGCGGGTCTTCCTCACCGAACTCCAGCACCTCACCGGGCGTACGCCGATCATCTACACGTACCGCTTCTTCTGGATCGACCGGATGGCCAACACGACCCAGTTCTCCGAGTACCCGTTGTGGCTTGCCGAATACGGGGTCCCCGAGCCGACCCTCCCCGTGATCGGCGGGTGGAGCGAGTGGCTGTTCTGGCAGTCCTCGGAGACCGGCGAGGTGCCAGGCTTCTCCGGTCCGGTGGATCTCAACGTCTTCTCCGGGACACGCGAGGAGATCGGTGCGTGGATGGGCCCCGTCACTCCGGGTGAGGCGCCGCCGGCCCCCGCGCCGGTCCCCGCACCAGAGGCCCCGCCCGCTCCGGCACCGGAGATCGCG
>NZ_JAALDX010000518.1:0-1805 GCF_014145095.1 Dietzia sp. SLG310A2-38A2
TGGCGGGGGCGGACCGGGTCACGACGGTCGAGTTCGTCTGCGACCTGGGCCCGTTCGAGGACGGCGGGTGGATCTGGTTCGATCTCACCTCCGACACGGACGTCGAGTTGCTCGCCGGTGGGTGGTACTCCGCCGTGGACGCGCCGGCGACCCGCCCTGACGCGGGCCCGGACGGCACCCCCGACCCGGCGGTGCAGGTTCCCAACGACCGTCGGGTGACCGTCGGGATCCCCACGTTCAACCGCCCCGGGGACGCGGTCGCGGCGCTGCGGGCGCTCACCTCCGACCCCGAGGTGGACGCGGTCCTGGACGCGGTGCTCATGCCGGACCAGGGCACCCGCAAGGTGCGTGACGAGCCCGGGTTCGCGGAGGCCGCCGAGTACCTCGGCGAGCGCCTGCGGATCTTCGACCAGCCCAACCTGGGCGGCTCGGGCGGGTACAGCCGCATCATGTACGAGGCCCGGCGACTCACCGACTCGCCGTACATCCTGTACATGGACGACGACATCGAGATCGAGCCCGACTCGATCCTGCGGGCCCTGGCCTTCGCCCGGTTCTCGCGCGTGCCGATGCTGGTCGGCGGCCAGATGCTCAACCTCCAGGAGCGCAGCCACCTCCACACCATGGGCGAGGTGGTGGGCGCGCACGACTTCATGTGGACCGCCGCCCCGCACGCGGACTACGACTACGACTTCTCCCGGTACCCCCTCACCGACCGGGAGAACCCCAAGGAACTGCACCGCCGGATCGACGTGGACTACAACGGCTGGTGGATGTGCCTGATCCCGCGGGTGGTCGCGGAGAAGATCGGCCAGCCCCTGCCGCTGTTCATCAAGTGGGACGACGCGGAGTACGGGCTGCGGGCGCGCCGCGCCGGCCACCCCACGGTCTCGATGCCGGGCGTGGCGATCTGGCACATGGCGTGGTCGGACAAGGACGACGCGATCGACTGGCAGGCCTACTTCCACCTGCGCAACCGGTTGGTGGTGGCTTCGCTCTACCACGACGGCGACCACAAGGGGATCATGCAGTCGAGCCTCAAGGCGCTGGTCAAGCACCTGGTGTGCCTCGAGTACTCGACGGTGGCCATCCAGATCGAGGCCATCCGCGACTTCCTGCGCGGACCGGAGGCGCTCTACGAGCTGCTGCCGACGGCCCTGCCCAAGGTGCGGGCGATGCGCGCGCAGTTCCCCGACGCCGTGGTCATCCCCTCGGCCGTGGACCTGCCCGCGCCCTCCGGCGGCCCGGCGGGGATCCACTCCGAGCCCCGGGGCAGGGTCCGCAAGGCCCTCGCCCTGTCCAAGGGGCTCATCCACACCCTCAGTCGGGACGACAAGGCCCACCACGAGGTGCCGCAGGCCAACTTCCCGCCCGTGGAGGCGCGCTGGTACTCCCTGAGCCGGGTCGACGGCGCCACCGTCACCACCGCCGACGGGCGCGGGGTGGTCTACCGCAAGCGCGACCGTGAGCAGGCCGGATCCCTGTTCGCCGAGTCGGTGGCCGTGCACAGGGAGCTCTTCCGCCGGTTCCCCGAGATGCGGCGCCGCTACCGTGATGCGCACACCGAACTCGTCACCAAGGAGGCCTGGAGCCGTGTCTTCGACGCCTGAGACCGCATCCGGGCCGGCCGGCCCCGACCACGCCGGCACGGGTCCGACCGTGGAGATCCCCGTCCCGACCGGCGAGGTCCGGTTGCTGGCCGGGATCCAGCGTCGGCTCCTCGCGGTGCCCGGGTCGCGTGAGGCCGCCGTCACGCTCTCGCACGTCGGGGAGCACGCGCTGGGCTGGATGGCGATCTCGGCGGA
>NZ_JAALDX010000518.1:2152-3684 GCF_014145095.1 Dietzia sp. SLG310A2-38A2
CGGCGCCGCGGTCGGCGCGGGTTGCGCCGCGCTCACCCGCGCGGTCTGGCCCACGGACCCCGTCCAGCGCCTACTGCCGGAGGCGCTGCGTGACGGCGCGCCCGGATCGCGCACCACCCCGACCCCCGAGGAGAATCGATGACCGATCAGACCGGAGTCCCGGCCTCCCGGGGCGGGGGCGATCACCACCTCCTCGGTGCGGAACCGCACACCGCCAACGAGATCGACCTCGCCGAGGCCGAGGAGGAGGCCAAGGGCTCGCCGCCCAAGAACCTGCTCGACGGCATGATCAAGGCCCTCCGGCCACGGCAGTGGGTCAAGAACGTCCTCGTGGTCGCGGCGCCCGCCGCGGCCGGGTCGCAGACGCTCACCGACACCTCGGTCCTCTTCTCGGTATTCATCGCCTTCGTGGCGTTCTGTATGGCGGCCTCGAGCGTGTACCTGATCAACGACGCGATGGACGTCGAGGCGGACCGCGCGCACCCCACCAAGCGGTTCCGTCCCATCGCCGCCGGGGTGCTCCCGGTCGGACTGGCCTACGGCATGGCGGTGGTGCTCATCATCGCCTCGATCAGCATCTCGGTGCTGTTCACCCATCCGGCGCTGGCGATCGTCGTGGCCGTGTACATCGTGCTGCAGCTCATGTACTGCTTCGGACTCAAGCACCAGCCGGTGCTCGACATCGCGTTCGTCTCCTCCGGCTTCCTGCTCCGCGCGGTGGCGGGCGGCGCGGCGGCCGAGGTCGAGATCTCGCAGTGGTTCCTGCTGGTCATGGCGTTCGGCTCGCTGTTCATGGCGGCCGGTAAGCGGTACGCCGAGTTGAACCTGCACCTGCGGACCGGTGCGAAGATCCGCAAGGCCCTGGAGAGCTACACGCCGACCTACCTGCGATTCGTGTGGACGCTGTCGGCGACGGTACTCGTGCTCTGCTACGCCCTGTGGGCGTACGACCGTGGGTCCGACCCCACCCAGCCGTCCGGCTCGGCCGTGTGGCTGCAGATCTCGATCGTGCCGTTCACCATCGCGGTGCTGCGCTATGCGGTCGATGTCGACGCCGCCCAGGCCGGCGAGCCCGAGGACATCGCGCTCGGCGACCGCGTCCTGCAGGTCCTGGCCGGGCTGTGGGTCCTGACCGTCGTGATCGGCGTCTACCTCGTGCCGTCCTTCGCCTGACCGGGGTGGGCGGGCGATGTCGGGGGTGACGGCGGGGAGTTCGGGAGCAGGGCGTCCGGCACCGGACCGGCCCCCCGCGCCCGTGGCCTCGCGGATCTCGGAGCGGATCGCCGAGCGGCCCCGGGCCGAGCCGGCGGTCTTCTGGGGCGGACTCGTGGTGGTGGTGGCGGTGTTCCTCGCCGGCGCGTGGCAGCGTCGGTGGATCGCCGACGACGGGCTGATCGTCCTGCGCACGGTCCGTAACCTCATCGCCGGGAACGGACCCGTCTTCAACGCGGGGGAGCGGGTCGAGTCCAACACCTCCACGCTGTGGACCTATCTCGTCTACCTCACGCACGAGGTGGTCGGCTATCGGCTCA
>NZ_JAALDX010000519.1 GCF_014145095.1 Dietzia sp. SLG310A2-38A2
GCCGCCGAGGGCGCCGCTGCCGACGAACGCGGCCACGATGGCGGCCGCCACCCCGAGGAGCGTGATCACGGGCATGGCCCACCCCGTGCCCCGGGTCGCGTGGGCCTCGGTCGGGGCCGGCTCGGTCTGGTGTGTCGACTGGTCCATGTTGACGACCGTAGCCGCAGTTCACCGGGGTGGCGACCCGGCCTGGATCGCGGCGACCGGATGCACGGGACGGCGCCGACGTGCAAGGTGGAAGACATGACCACATCTACGAGCGTCACCGTCGAGCGCGTGATCGACCACTCGGCGGCCGAGATCTTCGACATCCTCACCAACCCGGAGAACCACGCCAGGTTGGACGGCTCGGGCTTCGTCCGCGGGGACTACAAGTCCGACCGGATCCAGCAGGTCGGCGACGTGTTCTCCATGGACATGGAGGGCGAGCACATGGGCGGCGAGTACCGCACCGAGAACCACGTCACCGGGTTCGGCAAGGACAAGATCCTGGCGTGGCAGACCGCGCCCGCCGGCACCGAGCCCCCCGGCTGGGAGTGGGTCTGGGAGCTCGAGAACCGTGGGCCCGAGTCGACCCTGGTGCGCCTGACCTACGACTGGAGCAAGGTCACCGACAAGGAGATCCTCAAGAAGGTGTCCTTCCCGCTGGTGTCCGAGCAGCAGCTCGAGGACTCGCTGTCCAACCTCGCCGCCGCGGTGGCCGGCTGAGTCGGGATCGGCTCCGCGGGTCAACCCCGGCCGGACAGCGCCCGCAGCATCTCTTCCCAGTGGGCCAGCGGCAGCAGGTGGCCCTCGCCCGCGTAGACGGTCAGGTCGGCTCCGCCCAGGTGCTCGGCCAGCCATCGCCCGTGGACCGGTGGGGCCATCTCGTCGTCGTCGCCGTACCAGAGGTGCACGGGCGCACGGACGTCCTCGACCCGGAAGCCCCACGGGCCGACAAAGGCGACGTTGTCCCACGCGATCGCCCCGGCTCCCTGACGCAGGGCCTCGTGGAAGTTCACGAACAACGCCCGCCGGGAGGCGGGGTCTGCGATCACGGCCGCGTCGCTGTCCGCCCACATCCAGTCGATCCACGGCGCTGACTCGTCGTCCCTGACCGACAGCATCGCGTCGAGGAACCCGGAGTTGCCGGACAGGAACAGCTCGGCCGCGCGGGCGGGGTCGTCCGGCAGGTGGGAGAGCGCCTCGAGATCGCCCGGGTTCAGCGACTCGCGCGCACCGGGCATCCGATCGAACGGGGCCACGCCGCCGGCGACCCCCACCCGCGTGACGCGATCGGGCGCTGT